>NZ_CP023067.1:3415000-3672259 GCF_002288525.1 Sinorhizobium sojae CCBAU 05684 | reverse complement strand
AATCATTCTCCGATGCCGTCATCGCTGCCGGCCTCATCTCGTATGCCCGCCTGCCACGGCCGCCTCCTCGAAGGCCATGCCGCGTCGGACGGACGCCCATCACACCGATCCGGGCTCCTCATAATCCCGTCTCGGTGCGCGTCGCGCTCACCCGCTCGTCATGCCGAGCGAATGTCCCCTTGCGCTTCGCATATCACTGCCCTGCGGCCGCTTTCAGACCGAAGGGCAGACTTTCTACCTCGCGGCTGCGCCACGCCCTCGTATGTGCGGGCAGCCCAGTCGTCTTCCTCCTACGCCCCGACGCAAAACAAATCCGAGGCCACACCCGCTCTGCAACCACAAGTCGAAAAATGCTCGTTCCGACGCGAAGGTTCGCTCGGTTTCTTTATTTCGACTTTTTTGATTGAGCGACGTGGAGTTACCACGCCGCAGGGAACAGAAAGCCCGCAAGCCATTTCTAGGAAATGACTTCGAAGACCTTCTTAACAGATCTAGTCCGTGTCCCCTGTGGAAGCCATTTAGGCAGGATCGGTGGGCAAGATCAATCTGGTTTTTTACCGCTCATTAAGCGCGGCCAGTTGACTCTCGCGCCGGGTTTTGCCTGCGCGTTTCGAGTCTCAAAAGAATCGCTTTTGAATCAAGGGTTTTGATTTTTGGCCTTCTTGTTTAGCTGGCGAAAAAGAAAAAAATAAAAATTCGCTTGACTCATTTTGCAGCCGATACGTGCACCAAAACAGATACCCCGGCGCCGACGACCTCTAGCAAGTCTTTGAAATAGCTCGATAAATTTTGTCATACCAATGACACGAGCATTGGCGGACAAATTAACCATGACAATGGCCGAAATACGAATCGATAAAGCCCGGCGCAAGACGCCGGGCTTTTTGTAAACAGGTTTTTATTTAGCCGGGTTAGACCGAAAGACCCTTCACCCGCTGCGCCAGACGGGAGACCTTGCGCGATGCCGTGTTGGCATGCAGCACGCCCTTGGTGGCAGCACGCATCAGTTCCGGCTGAGCCGCCTTGAGGGCGGCGGCGGCCGCGGCCTGATCACCGGAGGCGATCGCCTCTTCAACCTTGCGGACGAAGCTGCGGACGCGCGAACGACGGGCCTTGTTCACTGCGGTACGGCGTGCGATCTTGCGGGTCGCCTTTTTCGCCGAAGTTGTATTGGCCATTGATGCCTCTCTTCGAAAACTGACATGAACTCCGCCTTCGCCGTGCCGGGTCACTGCGACCTGTCATCCAAGCAATTCGGGAGCATTCTCGGAAAGCCCGCGTGTGGCGTTCCAGACTGAGGGCGGCGTATAGCGGGAAACCGGTCTCGCGTCAACGCGCAATTTGAGAAAACGCTCTAGCGGTGTTTGAACTCCGCCCTGCGCTTTCCGACGAAGGCAGCCATCCCCTCCTTCTGGTCCTCGGTCGCGAACAGCGACTGGAAGAGCCGCCGCTCGAAACGCAGTCCTTCGGCGAGCGTCACTTCGAGCGAGCGGTTGACCGCTTCTTTTGCCATCATCACCGCAGGAAGCGAGAAGGAGGCGATCTTCTCGGCGGCGGCGAGCGCCTCTTCCATAAGCCTCTCGGGGGCAACGACGCGGGCAACCAGCCCTGCCCGCTCGGCTTCCGCCGCATCCATCATTCGGCCGGTGAGAATCAGGTCCATTGCCTTTGCCTTGCCCACGGCGCGCGTCAGGCGCTGCGATCCGCCCATGCCCGGAACGACGCCGAGGGTGATTTCCGGCTGGCCGAATTTGGCAGTCTCGGAAGCAATGATGAAGTCGCACATCATCGCGAGTTCGCAGCCGCCGCCGAGCGCATAGCCGGAGACCGCCGCGACCATCGGCTTGCGGGCGCCTGCGACATGTTCCCAGCCGCCGAGGAAATCGCCGAGATAGCTGTCGACGAAATCGAGCGACTGCATCTCCTTGATGTCGGCACCGGCGGCGAATGCCTTTTCCGATCCCGCAATGACGATCGCCCCGATATCCTTGTCGGCATCGAAAGCCTTCAGGACCGCATCGAGCTCGCGCATGACGGTCGCGTTCAGCGCATTCAGCGCCTGCGGACGGTTGAGGGTGATCAGGCCCACACGCCCGCGCGTTTCGAGCAGCAGGGTCTCGTAGCTCATCGTCGTCTCCTCCTTGAATCGGCGTTTTGAGGCTATTTCTGACAGTTGGGGCAATGGAAGGTCGAGCGCCCCGCCTGACTAATGCGGGCGACGGTACCGCCACAGCCCGGCGTCCGGCAAGCCTCGCCCTCCCGGTCATAGACTGAGAAGGCATGCTGGAAATAGCCGAGGCTGCCATCCGCCTGGATATGGTCCTTGAGCGAGGAACCACCGGCGGCAATGGCGTCGGCAATCACCCCGCGAATCGCCTCCACCAGGCCCGAAAGGGCCGCTTTCGCCCGGCCGCGCCTGTCGACCAGTGTGCCCGCCGGCCGAGTGGGCGAAAGCCCGGCCCTCCACAGGGCCTCGCAGACATAAATATTGCCGAGCCCGGCGATGGTCTTCTGGTCGAGAAGCGTTGTCTTTAGCGGCTGTGCCCTGCCGGAGAAGCGCGTGGCCAGATAGGCGGCATCGAGCGCATTGCCCGTCGGCTCCTCGCCGAGCCCGCGAAAGAAGGCGTGATCGGCGATCGTATCGCGGCTTGCCAGATCCATGAAGCCAAAGCGGCGGGGGTCGTTATAGATCACGCGCGCCGGCCCGGCCTGCGCATCGAGATGGAAGATGACGTGGTCGTGCTTCTCGTCCTTGCCACGCGGGTGGTGGAAAGCGCCGGGGGACGCGGGCGACGCGCCGGTTTCGATGCGGAAGGAGCCGGACATGCCGAGATGCGCAATGATCACGTCGCCGCCCTCCAGATCGATCGTCAGATATTTGGCTCGCCGCGACAGCGAAAGAATGCGGCGGCCGGAAACGGCGGCCGCGAAGTTTTCGGGGAAAGGAAAACGCAGATCCGGCCGGCGCAATTCGGCGCGCAGCAGCAACGCCCCCTCCATGATCGGCGCCAATCCGCGCTTGACCGTTTCCACCTCGGGCAATTCCGGCATCGCCGTGATCCTTTATCCTCTGTTCATTCCGTCCGACTACATGCATTCCCATCACGGGAGCGATGACCTATAGGTGCGCTATGCCGCAGCCGGAACCCCGTCGCTGAGATAGCGCGGAAAAAGCGATTTCGCTATGGTGCCGGCGCGTTTGAATGAAGTGGAGCAGTCGGATGACGGATGAGCGCGTATCGGCGAATGGCGGAATGGAGACCTCCTTCGGTTTCCGCGAAGTCGGCGCGGGCGAAAAGCAGCCGCTCGTCAACGATGTCTTCCACAAGGTCGCGAAGCGCTACGACATCATGAACGACGTAATGTCGGCCGGTCTGCATCGTGTCTGGAAGGATGCGATGATCGCCGCGCTAAACCCGCCGCGCCGGGAGGATTATCGGGTGCTTGATGTCGCTGGCGGCACCGGCGACATCGCTTTCCGCATCGTCGAGGCGTCTGACCGAAAGGCGCATGCGACCGTGCTCGACATTAATGGCTCGATGCTTGCGGTCGGCGCCGAACGCGCGCGAAAGAAGGGGCTCGCCGCCAAACTCCAATTCGTCGAAGCCAATGCCGAGGACCTGCCCTTCGCCGCCAATTCCTTCGATGCCTACACGATCGCCTTCGGCATCCGTAACGTGCCGCGCATCGAGGTGGCGCTGAAGGAGGCCTATCGGGTGCTGAAGCGCGGAGGGCGGCTGCTGGTGCTGGAATTCTCCGAGGTCGAGATTCCGTTGCTCGACAGCTTGTACGATGCCTGGTCGTTCCGTGCGATCCCGAAATTCGGCAAGCTCATCACCGGAGACGACGCGCCCTATCAGTATCTGGTCGAATCGATCCGCAAATTCCCGAACCAGCGCCATTTCGCGGCCATGATCCGCGAGGCGGGCTTTTCGCGCGTCTCTTTCACCAACTACACCGGCGGCATTGCAGCGCTGCATTCGGGCTGGAAAATCTGAACGCATGAGCACGCCTGGAGCATATTTCCGTCTCGTGCGGATCGGCTGGGTGCTTACGCGCGAGGGCGTCTTCGCAGCAATCCCATCCGAGCACCTGCCCCCCTCAGCTCGCTTCGCAAAGAAGGTCGCCGGTCTGCTTGCCCGCCGCAAGGCGCGGCTCGAAGAACGCAGCGGCCGGCTTGCCCGTGCCGTCGAGCGGCTGGGGCCCTCCTATGTAAAGATCGGTCAGTTCCTGGCGACACGCCCGGACGTGGTCGGCGCGGAACTCGCCGCCGATCTCTCGCAACTGCAGGATCGGATGGCAACCTTCCCGCAGAGCGCGGCCAAGGCAGCGATCGAGGGTTCGCTTGGCCGCAGCGTCGAAACGCTCTTCGCGGAGTTCCACCAGCCCATGGCGGCCGCATCGATCGCCCAGGTCCATCCGGCCGTCGTCCTGCGCGAGGGCCGGCCTGAGAAGGTCGCCGTCAAGGTCATCCGCCCCGGCATACGCCAGCGTTTTGCCGCCGACATCGAGGCGATGTACCTGGTCTCACGCATGCAGGAGCGATTCCTGCCCTATACCCGCCGGCTTAAGCCGGTCGAGGTGACACGGACGCTCGAGCAGACCACCAAGGTCGAGATGGACCTACGGCTGGAGGCCGCGGCGCTTTCCGAGCTCGCCGAGAACACGAAAGACGATTCCGGCTTCCGCGTGCCCAAGGTCGACTGGGAGCGCACCGGGCGCGACGTCGTCACCATGGAATGGATCGACGGCATCAAGATGTCGGATATCGAGGGCCTGAAGGCCGCCGGTTATGATCTCAACAGGCTCGCCGAGGCACTGATCCAGTCCTTCCTTCGGCATACCTTACGCGATGGTTTCTTTCATGCCGACATGCACCAGGGCAACCTGTTCGTCGACGCGGCGGGCCACATCGTCGCCGTGGACATGGGCATTGTCGGCCGGCTCGGCAAGAAGGAGCGACGCTTCCTCGCCGAGATCCTCTACGGTTTCATCATGCGCGATTACCAGCGCGTCGCCGACGTCCATTTCGAGGCCGGCTATGTGCCATCGCATCACGACGCCGCGAGCTTCGCCCAGGCGATCCGCGCGATCGGCGAGCCGATCCACGGGCAGCCGGCCGAGACGATCTCGATGGCGAAGCTCCTGACCCTGCTTTTCGAGGTGACCGAGCTCTTCGACATGCAGACGCGCCCCGAACTCGTCATGCTGCAGAAGACGATGGTCGTCGTCGAAGGCGTCGCCCGCACGCTCAACCCGCGCTTCAATATGTGGCGGGCGTCGGAGCCGGTCGTCGGAAGCTGGATCCGCGACAATCTCGGCCCGAAGCGCATCGTCACCGACCTGCGCGACGGCCTGCACGCAGCACTTCGCGTTGCCGAAGCCGTCCCCGAAATCGCCGCCCGCACGGAGCGCTTTTCGAAAGACATCATGGCGATGAGCGAGAAGGGCCTGCGTTTCGATGCGGCGACCGCCGAGGCGATCGGCAAGGCGGAGGCGCGCCATGCACGCTCGGGCCGCATCGCACTCTGGGTTATCGCGGCGGCGCTGGTCTATATCGCCTGGAGGCTCGTTTGAGGAACCCGGGTCCCTCGTCTGGAGCCTGGCCGGCGCTCACACGGCGAAGTTGCCGGAAGTCTCTTTCGAATTCCTGCGCCCCGGGATATCGTTCGCCCATGGACAGTCGTATCTCGCTCGTGATGGTGGTGACCGCGCAGACCTCAGGGTACGCGGGAGAGCTGTTGTCTTAAGCGAACTGTTCTCCAGCCGAACCTGCCGAGGTGAGCAGGGGCGGCTCTGTTTCCTCGGAACCATCGTAGAGGAAATGAAACAATGAGTATCCCCTCGCCTACCATCCATATCCGTGCCGCATCCCTTGCCGACTGGGAGGTGCTCGCCGCCACAAGGGCCGCCGACAGCATGCGGCCGATCTCGGCATGTCGGTCCATGATGATTATCGCCGGCGCGGTATAGGCAGGGCGCTGCTCAACGCCCTGATCGAAGCCGCCGACCGCTGGCATGGCATCTCGCGCCTCGAACTCACGGTTTTCACCGACAATGAGGCGGCTATCCGGCTCTACCGGCAGGCGGGATTCGTCACTGAGGGAGTTCTGAAATCCTATGCCCTGCGCGACGGGATGCTTGCGGACGCCTTTGCCATGGCGTGGCTCCGTACTTGAGGTTTCCATGCCCGTTGCGGTGCCATGCTGCGGTATGCAGGGCCTGTAAGTCGTTGAAAATCTGAGAATCATGCTTTCCGAAAATCGGTTCCGATTCTCGGACCGATGCGCTAGGTTCGCCGACAAGAAACGGGAGCGGCGACAAGCCGAAGCGGAATGACCCCAAACGAAATGACATTGGCGGGCAAGCGCATAGTTCTCATCATCTCCGGCGGTATCGCGGCCTATAAGAGCCTTGATCTTATCCGGCGACTGCGCGAGCGCGGCGCGGAGGTTCGACCGGTGATGACCGCGGGGGCGCAGCAATTCGTGACGCCGCTCGCCGTCGGCGCGCTTTCCGCCTCGCACGTGTTCACCGATCTCTTTTCCCGCGAAGACGAACAGGATGTCGGCCATATCCGGCTCGCCCGCGACTGCGATCTCCTCGTCGTCGCCCCCGCGACGGCGGATCTGATGGCGAAGATGGCCAATGGCCATGCCGACGACCTCGCTTCGACCGTGCTGCTTGCGACGGACCGGCCGGTGCTCGCCGCGCCGGCCATGAACCCGAAGATGTGGATGCACCCGGCGACACGCCGCAACCGTGCGACTCTTGCCGGCGACGGCATCCGTTTCGTCGGCCCGGCCTCAGGCGAAATGGCCGAGAGCGGCGAGGCGGGCGAAGGCCGTATGGCGGAACCCCTCGAGATCGTCGCCGCGATCGAGGGCTTGCTCGTCCAGGAAGAGAAGCCGCTTGCCGGGCGAAAGGCGATCGTCACCTCCGGGCCGACACATGAGCCGATCGACCCGGTGCGCTATATCGCCAACCGCTCCTCCGGCAAGCAGGGCCATGCGATCGCTGCGGCGCTTGCCCGCCTCGGGGCGGAGGTCACCCTGGTGTCGGGGCCGGTGACGGTCCCCGACCCCGTCGGTGTAAGCGTCGTGCGCGTCGAGCGCGCCGAGGAGATGCGCGATGCTGTGCTCGCCGCACTTCCGGCCGATGTGGTTGTGATGGTCGCCGCCGTCGCCGACTGGCGCGTGGCGGCAGCCGCCGGCAACAAGATCAAGAAGCGCTCCGGCGAAGCCCCGCCGCCGCTTCTGCTTACCGAAAACCCGGACATATTGAAGACTATCGGCCACCACGCGTCGCGACCCAAGCTGGTGATCGGATTTGCCGCCGAGACGGAGAACGTCGCCGACAACGGGCGCGCGAAGCTCGAAAGGAAAGGCGCCGATTACATTCTCGCCAACGACGTTTCGCCGTCGACCGGGATCATGGGGGGAGAGCGCAACAGCGTGAAGCTGATCGGCCGCGACGGCACGGAGGACTGGCAGGAGATGAGCAAGGACGAGGTGGCCGAGAAACTCGCGGCGCTGATCGCCGCAAGACTTTCCGCCTGAAATCCTCTCAGTTCAGCTGCAGATTGCCTGCCGCGGCAAGCGGAGCCGGCACGACCGTAAGACGCTCTCGAACGGCAACTTCGGCGGCCCGGAAGAGGCGCACATCGACGCCGTTCTCGCCGACGACCACTGCGGAACCGTCGGGGATCTCGGCCCAGGCATTGTCGTCGTTGAGCGGCTCGGACACGAGGCAGTAGCCGCCATTCTCGCCCATCGGAGCGGCGTAAAGCGTAGGCGCCTTCTGGTCGGATGCATAGCGGACCGCGTAGAGATCATGGCCATTGGAGAATGCGGCAGTGAAGCGGACGAGCACCGGCCGTTCCATCTGCTCTGCAAGCCGCTCGACGAAGCCGAGCGCCTCCGCCATCGCGCCGAGCGGGTCTCGATCGAAGCCGAACTGCAGCGCCAGAAGGAAGAGCAGTTCCGAATCGGTCGTGCCGGTGCGCGCCGCGTAGAGATCGTTGTCGAGCATGCTCTCCATCGGCCGGCGCAGATGCTCGAAATCGCCGATCTGGCCGTTGTGCATGAAGCACCAGCGGCCATGGACGAAGGGATGGCAATTGTCGCGCCGAGTACCGCCACCGGTCGCCGCACGCACATGGGCGAGGAAGAGGCGAGAGCGGATTTGCCGCGCGATGCTCTTGAGATTGCAGTCGGACCAAGCGGGCAGGATGTCGCGATAGCGCCCGGGCTCCGGACGATCGCCATACCAGGCGATGCCGAAGCCGTCGCCATTGGTTGCCGTCTTTGCACGCGTCGCACAATGGGACTGTTCGATCAGCGAGTGCGCCGGAGAGCTGACGAGTTCCTCGAGATAGAGCGGTTCCCCACGATAAGCGGCCCAACGGCACATGCGTCAATCACTCCGGATACATCTGGACGTCTCACCCAATCCACTCGGTCATGGGGCGATTCGTCAACCCTCGTCAGCGGCGATCTTCCCGCGAAACATGGTAAAATTGCGTTAACGAATTCGCCGCCGGCGATGTTTCGAATAAATATTCCATATTGACTTTGGTTGCACAATTCATTTCATTTCTCCGATCACGAGGCCGCTGCCTGGGAGGAGAAGAGATGAGCGACAAACGCAGATTGGGCGTAGGCCTGATCGGTACGGGCTTCATGGGGAAGGCTCATGCACTCGGCTTCACCATCGCGGCGCGGGTCTTCGACTTGCCTTTCGAAATCGACCTGGTTTCAGTGGCGGATGTAACCGCCGAGAGCGCCGAAGCAGCTCGCGCACGCCTCGGCTTCCGCAAGGCGACCCCCGACTGGCGCGACCTCCTGACCGACCCCGTTATCGACATCATCGACATCACCACACCAAACCTGCTGCACAAGGAGATGGCACTTGCGGCGATTGCCCATGGCAAGCATGTCTACTGCGAGAAGCCGCTGGCGCCGACCGTCGCCGATTGCGCCGAAATGGTCGCTGCCGCGGAGAAGGCCGGAGTCGTCACCCAGGTTGGCTTCAACTATCTGAAAAATCCGCTGATCTTCCTTGCCAAGGAGATCATTGAGAATGGCGAGATCGGCGAGATCCGCTCGTTCCGCGGAGTCCACGCGGAAGACTTCATGGCGGACGCCACCGTTCCCTGGGCCTGGCGCCTCGATCCGCGCAGCGGCGGCGGGGCTCTCGCCGATATCGGCAGCCACATGATCGCCTGCATGCGCCACCTCGTAGGGCCGATCAGGTCGGTGCTTGCCGAGACCGTCATCCAGATCCCCGAGCGCCCAGTTTCGGCCGGCGCAACGGAGACCCGTGCCGTCGAGGTCGACGACATCGCCCGCGCCTTCGTCCGCTTTGAGAACGGCGCGAGCGGCAGTTTCGAGGCAAACTGGATCGCCACCGGCCGGAAGATGCAGCATGATTTCGAAATCTACGGTTCTAAAGGCAGCATCGTCTTCACCCAGGAGCGACTGAACGAAATCAGGATTTATTATGCCGGCGACGATCTACGCAGCCGCGGTTTCCGTACCGTCTGCGCGGGGCCCGAGCACCCGCCCTACGGCGCATTCTGTGTGGCGCCCGGCCATCAGATCGGCTTCAACGAGTTGAAGGCGATCGAAGTGAACGAGTTTCTCGACGCGATTGCCAAACGGCGCATGCCGACCACGGATTTCCGCGAAGGCTACGAGGTTCAGAAGGTGCTGTCCGCCACCTATCAGTCCGCTCGCACCAACGAGTGGGTCGCCATCGGCTGAGCCGCGTTTAGCGCATCGGCCCGAAAACCGGACCCGGTTCTCGGAAAGCACGATGCGGAGATTGAAAGAGTTACAGCGTCCTTTGCGCGTCGTGCGGCGCTGTAAGGAGCGGAAAAACCGGTGAAATGGAACGTCCATTCTATCCAGAACGCTCCTAAACGTTTAGGGTGAGGCAAACGCAGCACGAGCGCGAACGCGAGGACCTGGAGACGCTGAACGATGCCCACACCGGAGTCGACTACCGATATCCCCCAGGATTTCGAGGCGCTGAAGGCCGTCATTCTGGAACGTAAGGCGCAATTGCCGAAGCGGCTGAAGCAGGTCGCCGCCTATTCGCTCGATCATCCGGACGAGATCGCCTTCGGCACGGCGGCAAGCATTGCCACGTCCGCCGATGTCCAACCTTCGACGCTGGTGCGCTTTGCCCAGCATTTCGGCTTCGAGGGCTTTTCAAGCCTGCAGCAGATTTTCCGCGCGCGCCTGCGCGAGCGCACGCCCGGTTACGAGGACCGGCTGAAGGCGCTGCGCGGCAACGATCACAGCAAGCTCGAAAGCGGCTCGATTTTCACCGGCTTCGTCGCAGCCGCCCACCGTTCGCTCGACAATGTCGCGACCTCGATCGACCCGCAGGCCTTCGAGCGGGCCGTCGACATCCTGGCGAAGGCGGATACGATTTACCTGATCGCCAAACGCCGCTCCTATCCGATCTCCAGCTACATGGCCTATGCCTTCGGCAAACTTCGGGTGAAATACCAGCACGTGGGCACGGCCGCCGGTATCGACGACGACATGCTGGCAATGGCGACGAAGCAAGATGCGGCCTTCGCCGTCAGCTTCTCGCCCTACGCCTCTGAAAGCGCCACCCAGGCACGTTTCCTCGCCAGTCGCAAGGTTCCGGTCGTCTCGCTGACCGACTCGGCCTTTTCGCCGCTCGCCGAGTCCTCCAAGGTGTGGTTCGAACTCGTGGAGGCCGATCATGCCGGCTTTCGCTCGCTTTCCGCCAGCATGGCCTTCGCTATGGCGCTCACCGTGGCGATCGCCGAGAAGCGACGCCGCCGGACCGAGGACGGCGGGTCGTAGTAGAACGAAAATTCCATATTGACGAAGTGGCGGAATTTATGTTTCATAAGCTCATCGCCCAGTGACATAGGATAACTGCCGGCGCCAATACGGCGCCCGCGGGGAGGAAGCAGTGAGCCAGGTTCCATCGGCCCGAATTCCATCGGAAAAGGGCGCCAAGCCCCTCGACATCATCACCATCGGCAGAGCCTCGGTGGACCTTTACGGCCAACAGATCGGCACTCGCCTGGAAGACGTGGGAAGCTTCGCCAAGTCCGTTGGCGGTTGTCCCTGCAACATCTCGGTCGGCACGGCTAGACTCGGATTGAAATCGGCGCTGTTGACGCGCGTCGGCGACGAGCAGATGGGACGCTTCATCCGCGAGCAGTTGCAACGCGAAGGTGTCGAGACCCGCGGCATCGTCACCGATCCGGAGCGCCTGACGGCGCTGGCGATCCTCGCTGTCGAAAACGAGAAATCGTTCCCGCTGCTCTTCTACCGGGACAATTGCGCCGACAACGCGCTCTCAGAAGACGACATTTCGGAGGATTTCATCCGCTCCGCCCGCGCGATCCTTGTCACCGGCACGCATTTCTCCAAGCCGAATACGGATGCCGCCCAGCGCAAGGCGATGCGGATCGCCAAGGAGAACGGCGCCAGGATCGTCTTCGACATCGATTATCGCCCCAACCTCTGGGGTCTTGCCGGCCATGATGCTGGCGAAAGCCGTTATATCGCCTCCGACCGTGTCTCGGCGCATCTGAAAACCGTCCTCGGCGATTGCGACCTCATCGTCGGTACCGAGGAAGAGGTCCTAATCGCATCCGGCGAGAGCGATCTGCTCCACGCGCTGAAGACCATCCGCTCGCTCTCGCACGCCACGATCGTGCTGAAGCGCGGCCCGATGGGCTGCATCGTCTATGACGGAGCGATTTCGGACGATCTCGAAGACGGCATCGTCGGTAAGGGCTTCCCGATCGAGGTTTATAACGTGCTCGGCGCCGGCGACGCCTTCATGTCCGGCTTCCTGCGCGGCTGGCTCACCGGCGAGCCGCATGCAACCTCCGCCACCTGGGCAAATGCCTGCGGCGCGTTTGCGGTGTCGCGCCTGCTCTGTGCGCCGGAAATCCCGACCTGGATCGAGCTACAATACTTCCTCGAGCACGGCAGCGAGGAAAAGGCGCTGCGCAAGGACGAGGCGATCAACCATGTTCACTGGGCGACGACGCGCCGGCGCGAGATCCCGCTTCTGATGGCGCTCGCGATCGACCACCGTAGCCAGTTGGAGGACATCGCCGAAGGAAATGCGGAGCGCCTGGGGCGCATTCCTGCCTTCAAGGCGCTGGCCGTCAAGGCCGCTACGGAAGTCGCCGGCGGCCGCCCCGGCTTCGGCATGCTGATCGACGATAAATACGGCCGCGACGCACTCTTCGCCGCGGGCGCCTATCGCGACTTCTGGATCGCCAAGCCGATCGAGCTTCCCGGCTCACGTCCGCTGCAGTTCGAATTCAGCCAGGATCTCGGCAGCCGTCTGATTGATTGGCCCGTCGATCATTGCATCAAGGTACTGTCCTTCTTCCATCCGGACGACCCGGCCGAGCTCAAGGCGGCCCAGATCGCCAAACTGCGCTCGGCCTTCGAGGCGGCGCGCAAGGTCGGCCGCGAGATCCTGATCGAAATCATTGCCAGCAAACATGGCCGACTCGACGACCAGACTGTTCCGCGCGCGCTCAACGAGCTTTATGATGCGGGGCTGAAGCCCGATTGGTGGAAGCTCGAGCCGCAGGCGAGCCGCGGCGCCTGGGCTGCCATCGACGCCGTGATCGAGACGCGCGACCCGCTCTGCCGCGGGGTCGTCCTCCTCGGCCTAGAGGCACCCTATGAAGTCCTGAAGGACGGCTTTGCCGCCGCCAGGACATCGAAGACGGTGAAAGGTTTCGCGGTCGGCCGGACGATCTTCGCCGATGCCGCCAAGGCCTGGCTCACCGGTTCGATGACCGATGAACAGGCCGTCGCCGACATGGCCGCGAAATTCAAGGCGCTAGTCGATCTCTGGCTGAAATTGGGTGAGACAAAGGCCGCATAAGGCAGGACGAGGAAAGCGCGCGGCGGATTTCCGCCCGTATCTAACTTTTGAGAGTCGAAGCCTGCGGGCGGCATCAAGCGAAAAGGGCGAAGCCGAGACTTCGCACCAGGAGGAAACAGAAAATGAGTCAGAAAACCGTGCGCCTCACCATGGCACAGGCCGTGGCGCGGTTCCTCACGCGGCAGATGACTGTAATCGACGGCCAACGCGTGCCGATCTTCGGCGGCGTCTTCGCCATCTTCGGCCACGGCAACGTCGCCGGCGTCGGCGAGGCGCTCTATGCGGTGCGCCAAACCCTGCCGACCTACCGCGCCCAGAACGAACAGGGGATGGCCAATGCGGCCATCGCATTCGCGAAGGCGAGCTTCCGTCGCCGCTTCATGGCCTGCACGACCTCCATCGGACCGGGCGCGCTCAACATGGTGACGTCGGCGGCACTTGCCCATGTAAACCGTCTGCCCGTCCTGTTCCTGCCGGGCGACGTCTTCGCCAATCGCCGACCCGATCCGGTGTTGCAGCAGGTCGAAAGCTTCGGCGACGGCACAATTTCAGCCAATGACTGCTTCCGTCCGGTCTCTCGCTATTTCGACCGCATCACCAGGCCCGAACAGATCATCCCGGCGCTTCGTCGCGCCATGCAGGTTCTGACCGACCCGGCCGACTGCGGCCCGGTGACGCTCTCGCTCTGCCAGGACGTCCAGGCGGAAGCCTATGACTATCCGGAATCCTTCTTCGACGAGAAGGTCTGGGTGCCGCGCCGGATCGAGCCCGATCCCGACGAGCTCGCCGCGGCGATCGCGACGCTGAAGAAAGCGAAAAAGCCGATCATCGTCGCCGGCGGCGGCGTGCTCTATTCGGAAGCGAGCGCCGAACTCGCCGCATTCGCGGAGAAGCACGGCATTCCGGTGGTCGAGACGCAGGCCGGCAAGTCGTCGCTGCCGCATTCGCATCCGCTCAACATGGGTTCGGTCGGCGTCACCGGAACCTCCGCGTCCAACAGGCTCGCGGAAGAGACCGATGTTGTACTCGCGGTAGGTTCGCGACTTCAGGATTTCACCACCGGCTCCTGGGCTCTTTTCAAGAACGACGAACTGAAGATCGTCGGCCTGAACGTTCAGCCCTTCGATGCGGGCAAGCACAACGCCCTGCCATTGATCTCCGACGCGCGGATCGGGCTCGCTCGCATCTCGGCCGGGCTCGACGAACACAAGGCCGAGAGCGCCTGGACCGAGGAAGCCAAGGCCGGCAAGACCGAATGGATGGTGACCGCCGACAAGGCGACGGCCACGACCAATACGGCGCTCCCCTCCGATGCCCAGGTGATCGGCGCCGTGCAACGCGCGCGCGGCGGCCGAAAGACGACGCTCGTCTGCGCGGCCGGCGGGCTGCCGGGCGAGCTGCACAAGCTCTGGCAAGCGGAAGAGCCTGGCGGCTATCACATGGAATACGGCTTCTCGACGATGGGTTACGAGGTTGCGGGCGGTCTCGGCGTCGCGCTCGCGAGACCCGAGCGCGACGTGATCGTCATGGTCGGCGACGGCAGCTACATGATGCTGAACTCCGAGATCGCCTCCTCGATCATGCTCGGGGCAAAGTTCACCATCGTTCTCCTGGACAATGCCGGCTACGGCTGCATCAACCGGCTGCAGATGGAAACCGGCGGCGCCAACTTCAACAATCTGCTCATGGACACCCACCACGTGGAACTGCCGCAGATCGACTTCGCCGCGCATGCCGCCGCGATGGGCGCCGTCGCCCGGAAGGTCGGCTCGATACCGGAACTGGAAACGGCGCTGGCGGAAACCGCCAACGAGAAGCGTACGACCGTCATCGTCATCGACACCGACCCGCTGATCACGACGGAGGCCGGCGGCCACTGGTGGGACGTCGCGGTTCCGGAGGTTTCGGAGCGCGAGCAGGTGAAAACGGCGCGCCAAGGCTACGAGAAGGCGCTCCAGTCGCAGCGCTTCGGCTGAGAATTATCACCCTGCCTCTCCCCGTTGGCGGGAGAGGCGACTGGAGAGGGCGCGGCATATCCCTTCTCCCCGCCTGCGGGGAGAAGGGGGCGGCAGCCGGGTGATGGCGCCTTGTCGTGTACACCCTTTCCGCATCACGAGATCACAACAAACCATCCGCTCCTTGTGGACGATGTACCAGAAAGCACAAACCATGATCCGCTACGGAACCAACCCGATTGCCTGGAGCAATGACGACGACCACTCGATCGGTGCGCATCTGACGCTCGAAGATTGCCTCTCCGACTGCCAGAAGATCGGCTTCGACGGCATCGAGAAAGGACACAAGATGCCCTCCGATCCGGAAGCGCTGAAGCAGAAGCTTGCCTCTTACGACCTCGTTTTCGTATCCGGCTGGCACTCCACCAACCTGCTCACCCATGACCTTGAGGCCGAGAAGAAGGCGATTCAGCCGCATCTCGACCTCCTGAAGCACAATGGCTGCAAGGTGGCGATCGTCTGCGAGACCTCGAACGAAATCCATGGCGACGATACAAAGTCCCTCGTCAAGGACAAGCCGGTGCTGCCGGCCGACCAATGGCAGAAGTTCGGCGCCGACCTCGAGGCGCTTGCGCAATATTGCGCCGACCAAGGCATCGATCTCGTCTATCACCACCACATGGGCACGATCGTCCAGACCGGCGAGGAGATCGATCTCCTGATGCAGAACACGGGTCCTGCGACCAAGCTGCTGCTCGACACCGGCCATGCCTGGTTCGGCGGTTCTGATCCGGCGGAAGTGGCGCGCAAATACATGCATCGCGTCCGCCACATCCATTGCAAGAACGTCCGCCCTGCCGTCCGCAAGGTGGTCGAGAGCGAAGGTCTCTCCTTCCTCGAAGGCGTGCGACGCGGCGTCTTCACCGTGCCCGGCGACGCCGAGGGCGGCGTCGACTTCCTGCCGGTTCTGAAAATTGCCGCCGAGCACGGCTATGATGGCTGGCTGGTGATCGAGGCCGAACAGGATTCGGCGGTACGCAATCCGTTCGAATATCAGTCGCTCGGGCTGAGGTCGCTGAAGGCTTTTGCCAAGGAGGTCGGGCTGGACAAGTAAGCCCCCTCAACTGTCGATCGGTTCGCCCGTCATCCGGCTACCGCCACCTTCTCCCCGCTCGCGGGGAGAAGGGATATGCGGGGCCATCCAAGTCCACCTCTCGGCACGAGGAGGAAAAGGGACAGCGCGGCAAGCTCCAGAATCCTCTCTCCCCGCAAGCGGGCGAGCGTTAGGGTGAGGGACAGCCATCAGAGAACTGCAAGATCAGGAGACCCTCGAAATGTCCAAACTGCTCGTCAAACCCCAGGCTGAGACCGGCTTGATGCAGGATATCACGCCCGAGAGCGCCGGCTGGACCTATGTCGGATTCTCGCTCAACCGCCTGAAGCCCGGCGAGACGGCCGGCGGTGAGGCCGGCGAGAAAGAACTCTGCGTCGTACTCGTGAGCGGCAAGGCGAAGATCTCCGTCGACGGCGAGGAGTTCGGCGAGCTCGGCGAGCGCATGACGCCCTTCGAGGGGCAGCCCTACGCCGTTTATGTGCCAAAGAGCAGCCGTTGGCAGGCCGAGGCGACGACCGACCTCGATCTTGCCGTCTGCTCGGCGCCTGGCGGCGAAGGCTTCAAGGCCAAGGTCATCCGCCCGGGCACCCATCCGCAGATGACGCGCGGCAAGGGCACCAACACACGCTACGTCACCAATATCATGCCGGAAGACGACGGCTCGGCGCAGTCGCTGCTCGTCGTCGAAGTGATCACGCCCGGCGGCCACACCTCCTCCTACCCGCCGCACAAGCACGACCAGGACAATCTGCCAGCCGAGAGCTATCTCGAGGAAACCTATTATCATCGCCTCAATCCGCCGCAGGGTTTCGCCATGCAGCGCGTCTATACGGATGACCGCTCGCTCGACGAGACCATGGCCGTGGAAGACGGCGACGTCACGCTGGTGCCGAAAGGGTATCACCCCGTCGCCGCGGTGCACGGCTATGATTCCTACTATCTCAACGTCATGGCGGGGCCGAAACGGATCTGGAAATTCCACAACGCGAAGGAACATGAGTGGCTGTTCACCGGCGTTTGAGCCGGTCGAGGAGAAGAGGCCTTCGAACGACCAATCATATTCGCCCAACAGCGCCGCGCGTCTTTTTCCGAAGCGCGGCGCTATCGCATTTTGATATGCCGCCCATTCCTCCTTGAATAGGATCGATTGAAGATCAGGTAGGAAACGAGGAGCCTCCCATGCATATCGACGGCCAGTGCCATTGCGGGTTCGTGACCTATGAGGCGGAAATCGACCCGGAGGAGGTATCGATCTGCTATTGCACCGATTGCCAGCAGCTGACCGGCTCGGCCTTTCGCGTCACGGCGAGCACGCCGCATCCCTCGTTTCGACTGACCGGAGGCGAGCCAAAGCTCTACATCAAGACCGCTGACAATGGCCGCAAGCGGCTACAATTCTTCTGCCCGGAATGCGGCTCGCCGATCTATACGACGGGAGAAGGCGACGATGCGGAGGAAATCGGCATTCGTGTCGGCACGAGCAATCAGCGTCGCGAGTTGACGCCGCGCTCGCAGATCTGGTGCTCTTCCGCCCTGCCCTGGATCAATATCGGCAAGCTGCCGGGCAATGCGGAGGATTGAGCGAGGACGTCAGGTGATTTCAACCTGCCTGCAAAATGCTCCGGCCTCACGCGATCGGATAGGGCCCGTCGGCGAAGACCGTGTCATGATAGCCCTTCAAGCCGACCGCGCGCGCCAGGGGGCTTTGGAAATCCTTGCCGCGAGCAAGCGAGGAGAGTACGTGGCGAAAGTCGTATTTCGGCTTCCATCCAAGCGCTTCGGTAGCGCGCGTGCTGATATAGACGCGGTCGATCGACGGGAAGAGCTGCCAGCCGCGCTCAGCGTAGAGTGCGTGGCATTCGGGATAGAGGCGGTGGACGACGGAGGGGGCGTCGCGGCGCAGTTCCAAACGATCATCGCGCGCGAACGGCGTCGGCGCCGAGACGATGAAGAGGCCGAACCCGACCGCCTTCGCCCGATCCGCCGCGAGTAAGTGGGCGCTTACCACGTCTTCTATGTCGACGCGGCGATGGAGCAGTTCGTTCGCCTGGGTGTTGGCCGTCTCGAAGCGGCTGCGGATCTCGGCGTCGTCGTCCGCCTCGGGAAAGAAGCGCGAGGTGCGCAGGATGATAACCGGTAGCCCATGTCGCCGGGCGAAGAGCTCACAGAAGCCTTCGGCAGCCACCTTGCTGGTGCCGTAGATATTGCGCGGAATGGACGCGACGTCCTCGGTGATCCAGGCCGCCGGCGCGTCGGGAGGCGGCGTCAGGGCCGAGCCGAAGGCACTCGTGGTGCTGGTGAAGACGAAAGCGTCGACCCCGGCTTTCGCCGCCGCATCGAGCAGGTTGAGCGTTCCGGCGATGTTGGTCTCGACGAAATCGGAATAGCCGTGCGTCGCGACATGCGGCTTGTGCAGCGTCGCCGCATGGATGACGGCACGCACATCCTTCATGGCACACGGGATAAAGGCACGGTCGGCGATCGTGCCGACAATATCGGTGAAATCGGAGGGCTTGATGTCGATGCCGCGCACGTCGCGCCCTGCCTCACGCAGCACCCGCATCAGCGCCTCGCCCAGATGGCCAGCGCTTCCGGTCACCAGAATCGTCATGCGTTACTCCTCGTTTTTCTTGAGGCTAGCCGTGCTCCGGTGGAAGGAACAACGCATAATTTATGCATGGCGGTCACGTCAGCGTAGTCACCAACCGCCCCATCGCACCATCGGCAAGCGGGATGCGCTCCCAAAGCACGCGCCCGGCCACGATCGGCACGTCGTCCCGCCTGTTCGGCCCGGTGTCGACGAGAAGGGAAGCCGTTTGGCCATCGTACCAGCCGAGATCGGTGAGACTGCGTTCCGCTTCCTGAATTTCGTCCGAAGCATAGCGGAGCATCGGGAGGCCCAGCAGTTCCCGCCGCCACTCCGCCCGGCGGGACGGCGAGGCCGCGAGCAGCCGGTGCGAGTAGTCGCAGATCAGATGCACCTTCGCCGTCGACATTTCGACGAGCCGCCTGAGCGCGGCGTCCGCCGACGGCGGCACCTTCTCGAATAGGCATTCGAGCGCCGCCGTCTGATTCTCGGAAGGCGTGAGCAGGCCGGCCTCCCATCGCGAGATGGTCGCTTGTGTGACCTGCAAGAGCTCCGCCACGTGGCTCTGCTTCATGCCGCTCAGGAGCCGAAGGCGCTTCAGCATGCGCCCTGTAAAAACCATGACAACCTCCATCGAGCGTGTGCCTCGATACTGCTTACCGAACCCACCTCTTTGCCGCTAGCCGACGCAAACGCTATACCTGCATGACGGCTCAATGAAGAACAGTGGTGAGCGGAAGGTGACGAGAGGCCAATTCAGACTGCTGCCGCGACGAATCGCCGGCATCGACGTGGTGGAAGCCACGACACGACACAGTTTTGCACGCCACACGCACGAGCAGTTCGGTATCGGCCTCATCCATCAGGGCGCACAGAAGTCGCTGAGCGGCCGCGGGAGGGTCGAGGCGCAAGCGGGAGACGTGATCACCGTCAATCCGGGCGAAGTCCATGACGGAGCGCCAATCGGCGACGCCGACCGCTCGTGGCGGATGCTCTATTTCGAGCCGTCGCTGGTCGATGCCGCCGCCGGCGACATCAGCGAGGGGCGGAGAAGAAGCTGCGAATTCGCAAACCCGGTCATCAGGAATGCCGCGCTTGCTGCCCGGTTTCGCGCGCTCTTCTCGGTTGCGGCGGCAGCCGGCTCCGATGCGAACCTTCGCTGGGAGGAACTGGCGGTCACCGTCTTGGCGGATGCGATGCAGCTTGCCCCGCGGCCGAACGCCCAGACCAAGGTGCCGAAGTCTCTCGCCTCGGCCGTGACACTCGTCGACGACGATCCGCTGGCTCCGCTCACCCTGGCGGACCTCGCGCGCGAAAGCGGCCTCAGCCGTTTCCAGGTCGTGCGCGGCTTTACCAAGGCAACCGGGTTTACGCCGCACGCCTATCTGATCCAGCGGCGGATCGACATCGTGCGGCGGCTGATTGCCGCCGGCACACCACTCGCGGAAGCGGCCGTTGCCAGCGGCTTTGCCGACCAGAGCCACATGACCCGCGTCTTCGTGCGGAAATACGGATTTTCACCCGGTGCCTATGCGCAAGCCGTGAGAGGCCCCGCAATTCCGTTCAAGACCGCCGCGCTCTGATCAGGTTTTATGCCGCCACTGACAAGAAGCGGCGGCAGGATGTCGAATCAACTTCAAGGATATCTCTATCTTTCGCTGGCGATGGTGCTGGTGGGCAGCACGGTCATTGCAAGCAAGATCATAGCCGCCGGCCTGCCGCCGTTCACGGCAACGGCGCTGCGTTTCGTGATCGCTCTCCCGCTTTTTCTGTTTCTGCTGCGGGCAACCGCAACGCCATGGCCGCGGCTGCCGAAGCTCGATTGGCTCATCCTGCTCCTGCAGGCGGGCGCCGGCAGCGTCGGCTACACGACCTTGCTGATTTCCGGTCTCAAGCTGACGCCCGCAGGGGATGCCGGCGTCATCATCGGCACGCTTCCCGTGGTCTCAGCCGCGATCGCCGTCATTATCCTTGGTGAAAGGCCGGGTCGCCTCGTGCTTATGGCCGCTGCCCTTGCCGCCGTGGGCGTTCTAGCGATCGTCCTGCAGCCGGATGCCAGCGGCACGCATTCGCTCACCGGCAGTGCGCTGATCTTCGGCGCCGTCGTCTGCGAAGGTCTGTTCATTCTCCTTGGCAAGCGCTTCAACGCGGAAATCCCACCATTGACCCTATCAACGCTGATGGCGGGCTTTGGCGGCGCGATCGCCGCACCGTTTGCGCTTGCGGAACTTCCCTCGACGCGCGCAGCAACCGCACCCGCCCTCGCTGCCGTGGTCTACTATGCGCTCGTGCCGACTGTCGGGGGTTTCCTGCTCTGGTATGCGGGGCTCGCGAAGGTCAGCGGTACCGAGGCCTCGGTCTTCACCGCTCTGGCGCCCGTGTCCGCCGTTCTCCTCGCCGCTGCCTTGCTCGGCGAACCGATTGCCGCCAATCAGATGATAGGCACCGGCGCAGTGCTCATGGCCGCCTTGGGCCTCAGCCTTCGGGCAGCGAAACTCCCAAGCGTCGGGCACGCAAAGTCTGATGCGGTCGAGCCCTCAACCAACCTGTAAAGAGCAACCTCATGTATTTTCGCCACTCAAACGGCATTTGGAACGATTTCCCCGAACTCGCCGCAGGCGCAATTCAAACGGAGGGCATCCGCAAGGACGTCGCGGTCGAGAAGCATGTCGCGCATTTTGGGGCGATCGCGAGAGCACGGCTTTCGGAGCACACGGAGAGCGAACTCCCGGAGATCCAGGCCTGGCGACGCGGCTTCGCACGCATGGGGCTCAAGCCGACGCAATATCGCTCAGCCTCCGAGGCACTTCTCCGGCGATTCCGGAAGGAGGGAGCGCTGCCAAAAATTCATCCAATGATCGACCTCTGCAACGCCGCTTCGCTTGCATATGCTATTCCGGTCGCTGTCTTCGATCTGGCGAGGATCACCGGCGATCTCGAAGTCCGACCTGCCGTCGGCGATGAAATCTACACGACATTCGCCGGCGACGTGGAGTTGCCCGACCTACAGGAAGTCATCTTCGCCGACGCGAGCGGACGCGCGCATGCGCGGCGCTGGACCAACCGTCAGAGCGGCCACTCGGCGGTGCGAGACGAGACTGCAAGTGTGTTGATCGTCGCGGAAGCTCTGCACGTCGATGCCGAGACCGATGTAAGACAGCTCGTCGACGAGCTCCATGCGGCCATCCGCGCGATCTGGTCCGTCAACCCGCGGAGTGCCGTGCTGAACCGCTCAGCGCCAAGCTTCGGTTGCTGAAGGAAACGGCCTCTGAAAGCCTCACGCCGCCTTGGCGACGTGATACTCCTTGACCGCAACCATCTTGATCGCCGGATAGCGTTCCGCCTCGTAGCGCAGCGAAAAGCCGTCCTGCGCCATGAACACCGGATCGCCATCCAGGTCTCGCGCAATGTCGCCGCGATGGGCAGAGATGAACTTGTCGAGATCGGCGAGACTGTCGGCGGAAATCCAGCGGCAGACGGAAAAGCGCGACATTTCGAAGGAGACGGGCAAGCCATACTCCGCCTGCAGGCGCTCCTTCAAGACGTCGAGCTGCAGTGCGCCGACGACTCCGACGATTGCGGGCGCCCCGTCGTCCGGCGAGAAGAGCTGCACGACGCCCTCTTCCGCCATCTGCTGCAGTGCCTCCTTCAGCTTCTTCGCCTTCATAGCATCCTCGAGCCGGACACGGCGCAGGATTTCCGGCGCGAAGTTAGGCACGCCCTGAAATACCAACGGCTCGCCTTCGGTCAGCGTGTCGCCGATCCTGAGCGTACCGTGGTTCGGGATACCGACGACATCGCCGGCAAAGGCGGTATCGGCGAGCTGGCGCTGGGAGGCGAAGAAGAATTGCGGCGCCGTCAGCCCCATCTGCTTGCCGGTGCGCGAGAGCCGCGCCTTCATACCGCGCTCGAGCTTGCCCGAGCAGACGCGCACGAAGGCGATACGGTCGCGATGGTTCGGGTCCATATTCGCCTGAATCTTGAAGACGAAGGCCGTCATCTTGGCGTCCGTCGCCTCGACGGTGCGGATGTCGGCGACCTGGGCGCGCGGCGGCGGCGCGAATTCACCGAGTGCGTTGATCAGGTCGCGGACGCCGAAATTGCGGAGCGCCGAGCCGAAGAAGACCGGCGTCAGATGACCCTCGAGGAAGGCCTTGCGGTCGAAGGGCTTGCAGGCCTCGATCGCGAGCGTCGTCTCCTCGATAAAGGCATCGCGCTCGTTTTCCGGCAGGCGGTGCGAGGCCGTTTCCGGGTCGTTGACCTTGGTCAGGTGCTCCTGCGTGTCGGCGCCGCGCACTTCGTTCGTTGCGAGATGGTAGGTGCCGCAGAAGGTTTTCGAGCGTCCGATCGGCCAAGTCACCGGCGCGCAATCAAGCGCCAATTTCTGCTCGACCTCGTCCAGGATCTCGAACGGATCGCGGCTTTCGCGGTCCATCTTGTTGACGAAGGTGATGATCGGGATGTCGCGCAGGCGGCAGACCTCGAAGAGTTTCAGCGTGCGCGGCTCGATACCCTTGGCTGCGTCGATGACCATGACCGCCGCATCGACCGCTGTCAGCGTACGGTAGGTGTCGTCCGCGAAGTCCTCGTGACCGGGCGTGTCGAGCAGGTTGAAGACAGTTTCGTCGTATTCGAAGGTCATCACCGAGGTCACGACCGAGATGCCGCGCTCGCGTTCGATCTTCATCCAGTCCGATCGGGTCTGGATGCGATCCTTCTTGGCCTTGACCTCGCCAGCGAGTTGGATGGCGCCGCCAAAGAGCAGCAGCTTTTCCGTGAGCGTGGTTTTACCGGCGTCCGGGTGCGAAATGATCGCAAATGTGCGGCGGCGGGAAACCGCCTCGGCAATGCTTTCGGCCATGATCGAGTATCCTGTGAGTTGCGGCGTCCTTTACAGGCTCGGAGGCCAATATGCAATTGACTGGAGCGGGGCCCATCGCCCTTATGACGGCATGACCATGAGCACGCCCGAAAACCACCCCGCCCTCACCCTCGTTCGACTGTCGCATGCGGCCGGCCTCGACCTGCCGGCATACGAGACGGCGGGCGCGGCCGGCATGGACCTGCGCGCAGCGGTGCCGGCCGAGGCGCCTATGACGATCCCGCCGGGGGGCCGCGACTTGGTCCCGACCGGTTTCATCTTCGAGTTTCCGGCTGGCTATGAGGGACAGGTGCGGCCACGCTCGGGCCTCGCCTTCAAGCATGGCATCACCTGCCTCAATACGCCGGGCACAATCGACAGCGACTATCGCGGCGAGGTGAAGGTGCTCCTCGTCAATCTCGGAGGAAAAGATTTCGTCGTTGAGCGCGGCATGCGCATCGCCCAGATGGTGGTCGCGCCGGTGGTTCAGGCGACCGTGCGCGAAGCGGACGGAGCGAGCGCAACCGCGCGCGGCGCCGGCGGCTTCGGCTCGACCGGCGCTAAATAAGCGGCGGCAGGCGCCGCTTGACCGGCGTCGACTTGACGATCGAAGTATTGGTCTGCGCCTTTTCGGCGATGCGGTCGAGGATCGTATCAAGTTCCCCCATATCGCGCACGAAAAGCTTGGCAACAAAGCAATCGTCGCCGGTGATCTTGTCGCACTCGACGATTTCCGGAGTTTCCTGGATCAGCCTTTCGACGATATGCAGCATGCCCGGCATAGGACGTACCCGCACGACCGCCTGCAAGGGGTAGCCGAGGCGGGCGGGATTCACATTGACGGTGAAGCCATTGATCACGCCCCGCTCCTCGAGCTTGCGCAGCCTCTCGGCCGCGCTTGGCGATGAAAGCCCGGCTTCCTGCGCGATTTCCTTCAGCGAGACGCGGGCATTCGCGGCAAGAATTTCGAGAATGCGGCGATCCAGTTCATCGAGCATGGCTGATACCTGTTAGGTAAATCTCTAAACAAGTCTAACATTGTAAGACATAACAGCGCAATTGCCTCACTCATTCTATATAAAACTTCCCATCAGCTCATTATGCTCTCCCGAAGTTGTGGAAGGGGACCGGTATGATGGACAGGAAGACCAGGCGTGGACGTGCGGAAATGACGGCGGCGATGCTGATCTCGGGAACGATCGGCTGGTTCGTCCTGATGTCCGGTCAGCCGGTGGCTGGCGTCGTCTTCTGGCGTTGTGTTTTCGGGGCCGCGACTCTCGCCGCGCTTGCGGCCATGCTTGGCCTCATTGACCTCCGCCGTCTACGCCTGCGCGTAATCGTCCTCTCCGTTGCCGGTGGTATGGCGATCGTGGTTAACTGGCTGCTGCTCTTTGCGGCCTACCCGCGCGCATCGATCTCGATCGCGACGATGGTCTACAACACCCAGCCCTTCATGCTGCTCGGGCTCGGCGCCCTCTTTCTTGGTGAAAGGATCACCCCGGCCAAACTCTTCTGGCTTTCGGTGTCCTTCGCCGGCATGATCGCGATCGTCTCCGCCAAGCCGGCGGGTGGTTTCGAGCCCGCCAACTATCTCGCCGGCGTCGGGCTCGCCCTCGCAGCCGCCTTCTTCTATGCCATCGCGGCGATCGTCACGAAGCTTCTCCAGGGCACACCACCGCTGCTCATCGCACTGATTCAAGTGATCACTGGTGCCGTGATGCTGGCGCCCTTCGCGCTTGCCAACCCGCTGCCGCAGGACGGGACGCAGTGGATGTTGCTGATCGTCATCGGCGTTGTCCATACCGGTGTCATGTACATCCTGCTATACGGGGCGATCCAGAAGCTGCCGACCCATGTGACCGGTGCGCTCTCCTTCATCTACCCGATCGCTGCGATCGTGGTCGAACGCATTGCCTTCGGTCACGCGCTGCAAGCGGTCCAGATCGCCGGATCGGCCGCGATCCTGCTTGCCGCCGCCGGTACCAATCTCGGCTGGAATCTTCGGTCCATCCCGCTTATCAGACTCGCACGCAAACGGAGCGCATCATGATCACCTGCTATCTGAAATACGTCATCGATCCCTACAAGGTCGAGGAGTTCGAGCATTACGCCAAGCTCTGGATTCCGCTGGTGAACCGCCTCGGCGGCAGTCACCACGGCTACTTCATGCCGCATGAGGGCGCGAACAACATCGCACTCGCGCTCTTCAGCTTTCCCTCGCTTGCGGCCTACGAGGCCTATCGCGAGAAGATGGCGACGGATTCCGAATGCCAGGCGGCCTTCGCCTATGCAGAAGAGACACGCTGCATCGCGAGCTATGAACGCAGCTTCATGCGCCCCGTTTTCGAATGAGTTGCCTCTGGGCCGCGAGCGGAAAAACATTCCCCGACCCGCGGTTTTGGCATCGTTTTTTCCTCCAGTTGCGCCAATCCGGGGCTGTCCCGCTCTGGCCCGAGCCGAGCAACGCCCCTATTCTCGCGGTCAACCGGTCCATACGAAAGGGAGAAACGAAATGCCCGAAGCGCGCAAGCCCGGCCGCGGCCGCATCTATTCCTCGATCACCGAAACGATCGGCGACACGCCGATCATCCGGCTGGACAAGCTTGCCGGGGAGAAGGGCGTCAAGGCGAATCTGCTCGCCAAGCTCGAATTCTTCAACCCGATCGCCTCAGTCAAGGATCGGATCGGCGTCGCCATGGTGGAATCGCTCGAGGCTCAGGGCAGGATTGCCCCGGGGCGCACGACGCTCATCGAGCCGACCTCCGGCAATACCGGCATCGCGCTTGCCTTCGTTGCGGCCGCCAAGGGCTACAAGCTGATCCTCACCATGCCGGAGACGATGTCGGTCGAACGGCGCAAAATGCTGGCGCTGCTTGGTGCGGAACTGGTGCTGACGGAGGGCGCCAAGGGCATGAAGGGGGCCATCGCCAAGGCGCAGGAACTGGTCGAAACGCTACCCGATGCGATCATCCCGCAGCAGTTCGAAAACCCGGCCAACCCAGAAATCCACCGCAGGACGACGGCCGAGGAAATTTGGAACGACACCGAGGGCGCGGTCGATATCCTCGTGTCCGGCATCGGCACCGGCGGCACGATAACCGGTGCCGGCCAGGTGTTGAAGGCACGCAAACCGTCAGTCCAGGTAATCGCGGTGGAGCCCGAAGAATCGCCGGTCCTTTCCGGCGGCGCGCCCGGACCGCACAAGATTCAGGGCATCGGCGCCGGCTTCGCGCCGTCGATCCTCGACACATCGATCTACGACGAGGTGATCACCGTCAACGCGGGCGAAGCGGTAGAGGCCGCGCGCCTGGTCGCGAGACTCGAAGGCGTGCCGGTCGGCATCTCCGCCGGTGCGGCGTTGCAGGCGGCGATCGAAGTCGGGCAGCGCGAAGAGAACGCCGGCAAGACCATCGTCGTCATCATCCCGTCTTTCGCCGAACGCTATCTCTCGACGGTGCTGTTCGAAGGGTTGGGAGCGTAGGTCGAGCCTGCTTTCCGATGACTTACTTCCAATGATTTGCAAGGGCGCCGACGGGCGCCCTTCTTTCGTTATGCCGCAACCATCAACGGCAATCCCGCTGTGCGATGAAGACCGCGAATCTCGCGCGTCAACTTTTACGCACACTTGGGCTGTCGAAGCGCCAAGAGTGGCTGCACCGCTACAGTGCTGCGCGTCTTTTCAGACGCGCAAAGGTCGCTGCTGTATCTCTTGATCTGCGCATCGAACTTTCCAAAAATCTCGATTTCGGGGCGCTAGGCCGCCGCCGGCAGCCGCTCGCCGGCGACGCGGTAGGAGATCGCCTCGGCGAGGTGGATGCGGCCGACCGTCGGCGCGCCGTCGAGGTCGGCAAGCGTGCGAGCGACCTTCAAGACGCGATGGTAGCCGCGGGCAGAAAACTTCATTTTTTCCGCCGCATCTCTGAGGAGTTGCAGGCCCGCCGCATCCGGCTCGGCGATCTTCTCGATCATCGCCGTCGATGAGCGGGCATTACTCGTCAGTTGCGGATGGCCAAGGTCGGTGAAGCGCTCCCTCTGCAGTTCACGGGCGCGGGCAACCCGGCCTGCGACAGTGGCGCTCGCCTCGGCGGTGCCCGGGCGGATCAGGTCGGCGGCGCTGACAGCCGGCACGTCGATGCGGATGTCGATCCGGTCCATCATCGGTCCGGAGACCCGCGCCTGGTAATCGGCCATGCAGCGCGGACCGCGGGCGCAAGTATGGCCCGGCTCTCCGGCCATGCCGCAGCGGCAGGGGTTCATGGCCGCGACGAGTTGGATCGCGGCCGGATAGCTGACGCGGTGATTGGCGCGGGCGATCACGCATTCCGCCGTTTCGAGCGGCTGGCGCAACGCGTCGAGGACCTGCGGCGAGAATTCCGGAAATTCGTCGAGAAACAAAACGCCGTGATGGGCGAGCGACGCCTCGCCGGGCTTTGCCCTGATCCCGCCACCGATCAAGGCTGCCATGGTGGCCGAATGGTGCGGCGCGCGGAACGGCCGCCGATCGGAGAGCTTGCCGCCCGGCAATTGCCCGGCGATCGAATGGATCATCGAGACTTCGAGCAGTTCGGCAGGCGAGAGCGGCGGCAGGATCGAAGGAAGGCGTGCCGCAAGCATCGACTTTCCGGAACCGGGTGGGCCGACCATCAGGAGATTATGATTGCCGGCGGCAGCGACTTCCAGCGCCCGCTTGGCGCTTTCCTGGCCCTTGATGTCGGCGAGATCCGGCAGATTGGCGGCCGTCGCCCGCACGGAGGGTTCCGGACGGGAGATGACCTGCGTGCCGCGGAAATGGTTGGCTATGGCGATCAGGCTTCGCGGTGCGAGGATGTCGATATCCGACCCGGCCCAGGCCGCTTCCGGGCCGCTTTCGGCAGGGCAGATCAGCCCCTTGCCGAGCGCATTGGCGCCGATCGCCGCCGGTAGTGCACCGGCGACGGGCGCGATCGTGCCGTCGAGGTTGAGTTCGCCGATGACAACATAGCCGGAAAGCGCATCAACCGGAATCGCCCCCAGCGCCGCCATCAGGCCGAGCGCGATCGCAAGATCGAAGTGACTGCCCTCCTTCGGCAGGTCCGCCGGCGCCAGATTGACGGTCACCCGCTTGGCTGGCAGCGCCAGGCCGGATGCGTGAAGCGCCGCCTGCACACGCTCGCGACTTTCGGCGACGGCCTTGTCCGGCAGGCCGACGATTTGCATGCCGACCTTTCCCGGTGCGACCATCACCTGAACGTCGACCGGAACGCCCTCGATCCCCTGAAATGCCACCGTGCTGACGCGCGCGACCATGATATCCCCTTGTCCGGCGTGCTCCCACCGCCACAACCGCCGCCGGTACGCGCATCAATCTTGCACGGCACGCGCTCAAAAACAAGAACAATAATAGAACAAACGCAACAATATCCCGGGCGTCGCCAGGGGCGCGACGCGCGCGAGGCAGCCAATCAGCGGCGCTTCCTCTCGATCGCGTCCCAGAGCAGGCTGGCGACATCGGCGCCGCCGAAGCGTTTTACCTCACGGATTCCGGTCGGCGAGGTGACGTTGATCTCGGTCATGTAGTCGCCGATCACGTCGATACCGACGAAGACGAAGCCGCGCTCTTTCAGCGCCGGGCCGATGCGGGCGCAGATTTCCCGCTCGCGGGAGGTCAATTCCGTCGCCTCGGCGCGTCCGCCCACATGCATATTCGAGCGGGCGTCGTGCTCGGCTGGCACGCGGTTGATCGCGCCGACCGGCTCGCCGTCGACGAGCAGGATGCGCTTGTCGCCCTTCCTGACCTGCGGGAGGTATTCCTGGGCGATGAAGGGTTCGCGAAACATCTGACTGAACATTTCGAGTAGCGAGGAGAGATTGCGGTCGTCGCGCGCGGAATGAAAGACGCCGGCGCCGCCATTGCCGTAGAGTGGCTTCAGGATGATGTCGCCCATCTCCTGGCGGAAGCGAGCGATCTCACCCGGGTCGCGGGTGATCAGTGTCTTCGGCATCAGGTCGGGAAACTCGGTGACGAAAATCTTCTCCGGCGAGTTGCGCACCCAGGCCGGATCGTTGACGACGAGCGTCTTCGGATGCAGGCGCTCGAGCAGATGCGTCGAGGTGATATAGGCCATGTCGAAGGGCGGATCCTGGCGAAGCAGGATGACGTCCATGTCCGAAAGATCGATCCGCTCCGGCTCGCCGAGCGTGAAGTGATCGCCCTTCACATCGCGCAGCGTCATCTGCTGCGCCGTCGCATAGACCTTGCCGTCGCGCAGCGACAGCCTGTCGGGCGTATAGTGGAACAGCCGATAGCCGCGGCTTTGCGCCTCGAGGCTCATCGCAAAGGTCGAATCGCCCGCAATGGTGATGCCCGAGACATGGTCCATCTGGACCCCGACATTGACGATTCTTGTCATCTTACCGTTCCTGGTTGGTCCCTGACCGCATCGGCCTTATGCGAGATCGCTGCGGGCGGAATTATACAGCAGTTCAAAGTGCTGCGGCGGCCTTGCTCCCAAGGCGCCACAGAGCCCGCAACATGTAGAACGCGCAAGGCGCCCAGGCAAGGAGACGACAGGTCATTCGAAACCCTCGACGACGCAGGTGATGAGGTCGTGATCGGACAAGGGACGACCGGACGCGTCGAGCGAGGGAATGATGCGGCTTTCACCGATCCTCATGCCGCGCGCGAGAAACCAGTCGAGCTTCATTGCCCGCTTCGGCCAGCGCGTGATCAGGCTGGGCCGCGTCGTCATCTGGTCGATCGGGCCGCCATGGCGGGTGAAGCCGCGCGCGGCGCTCATCGCGAAAAGCCCCTCCGCCTCGAAATCGCCGCCGATATGATTGCCGGTGTTGAGATCGCCGCCGATGAGCATGGGAAGCGCCGGAAAGGCCGCATCCAGGCGCTCCACCAATTCCTTCACCTGCCGCTCGCGATAGGCGGCGGTCGTTGCGCTTTCGAGATGGGTGGAGACGGCGACGAAGGGTCCCGCCTCGGTCTCGATGACGGCGCCGACGGCGATACGCTCGCCAAGCCGCGGCTGGTCGGTATCCGTGAACCACAGGCGCTCGCCCCAGAGCCGTTCAAGGAAAGGCCGGCGGAGGGGAACGGAAGTCAGCAACGCATTGCCGTGGAAGCCCTTTTCGTTGGCGTCGTCCTTGCAGAAATCGCGCTCCGTATCCGATCCCAACCCGAGTTCAAGGAACTCGATCCCATAGGCATATTGCATGCCGAGCATCGTCGCGACGTCGGCCGTCGTGTGGCGCTGGCCCGTCCGGGCCATGCCGTTATCCATTTCGGAAAGCATGACCAGCGATGCGCCGGCCGCACGGAGATGCCCGGCGCTTTCTTGCGGAAAGAGGCAGCGCTCGAGGTTCCAGGCGGCGACAGTAAAGGGAAAGGCCAGCGGTCCGTCCGAAGCAGCGATTCCGCCGACCTCGATCCTGTTCATCGCTGCTACGTCTGCCATGGCCGCGTCATGGGTGGCTATGCTGCGCTCCATGCGGGCCACGTCGTCGCGGCACTGCTGCGAGGGAATGGCGAGCGTCGATACGGTCTCTTCGATCACAATGGGCTCCGGATTGACGGTTTCTCGGCGGGCAGGCGCGGCGCCCGCCGCTTTGCGATCGAGCCGCTTGCCGTTCCGCCGAGAAAAATTCAGTCGTTCGGTGGATATGGTGATCGCGAGCTCGTCTGCAAGCGGCGCCTCCCTCAGTACCTGATCCTCGACCATACCGTGAACAAGGCGCTTCGCTCCCAGTTTCTCGACACAGTCGACGCGGAAGACGAGCGCCTCCTCGCCGATCTCCACAGAGCGCAGGTCCTCTGCCCTGAAGCCGACAGTCACCGGGCCCCGCGCGGACGCCGGATAGCCGAGCTCGATCGCATGGGTGCCGACATGCAATCGACCGCTCTCTTGATCATTTCCCCTGTCCTCTCCACCGTGGTTGCGGTCGGCATTGGACTAGTGGTCTTCGATGACAGCAGGTAATGCTTCCGTGACGGAGCGATTACATTTTTGCCCGATCGGTCAAAAACGCCCCCTCAAAACGCATCGGCCAGATGCCGCGGCCAACGCCAAGGCGAGACGGCGACAATATCGTAGCGTACCGACAGGCGGTGGAAATCGGGCTGGCGCGAAAGCCAGAGATCGCTTGCAGCCCTGATCCGCCTTTGAGAGGAATGGGAGACGGCGAAGACTGCGCCGTCGAACGTGGCCCTCGCCTTCACCTCGACAATGGCGACGAGTTCGCCGCGTCGGGCTATGATGTCGATCTCGCCGAGGCTGGTGCGATAGCGCATGGCCACGATGCGGTAGCCTTTTACCATCAGGCAGAGCGCGGCGCGATATTCGGCAAGGAGCCCGCGCTTCAGTGCCTTCAACTTGCGCGCGTCCGGACGCTCAGCCTTCATTGCTTTCCTTGAGGCTCAGGAGCCGGTCGTAGAGCTCCTTGCGCGGCAGGCCCGTCCGGCGGGCGGCCTCCGTCGCGGCCTTGCCCATCGGCATGACGCGGGAGAGTTCCCGCAAGAGCGCATCGATATCCGCTTCTTGCGGGGCGGGCTTCGCTTCCGGCGGTCCGATGACCAGCACGATCTCGCCCTTCACACTGCCCGTATCGGCGTAGAAGGCCTTGAGTTCGCCGAGCGTGCCGCGGCGGAACTCCTCGAAGGTCTTGGTCAGCTCGCGGCAGACCGCCGCCTTTCTCTCCGCCCCGAGCACCTCGGCAGCCGCGGCGATCGTCGTGGCGATACGGTGTGGCGATTCGAAGACGATGAGCGTCGCCGGTGCGTCTCCAAGTTCAGCTAGCCGCTCGCGGCGGGCCTTGTCCTTTACAGGCAGGAATCCGGCAAAGAGGAAGGTGTCGCTTGGAAGGCCGGAGCCGACGAGCGCGGCGAGAGGTGCGGAGGGTCCCGGGATCGGAACGACGCGGTGACCGGCCTCGATCGCAAGCTGCGCCAGCCGATAGCCGGGATCGGAAACGAGCGGTGTGCCGGCATCGGAGACCAGCGCCACAGACTTGCCCTCAGCGAGCGCCGAAAGAAGCCGCGACCCGGCCTCGGCCGCGTTGTGCTCGTGGTACGGCACCGGCCGGTTGACGATGCCGTAGCGATCGAGGAGCACCCGCGTCACCCGCGTGTCCTCGCAGGCGAGCAGGTCAGCCCCGGCGATCGTCTCCAGCGCCCGAAGCGTGATGTCGGCGAGGTTCCCGATCGGCGTCGCCACCAAATAAAGCGCCGGTTCCAGCGGGCGCACCGGGATAGTCGCGTGCCTCAGGCGAAAACCGCGCTGCCTCTCCCTCTCCGCCGCCTCGCCTGCTTGCTGCTTTTCCAATGGCCGCTTCCCGATCCTGCATGGCCCGATCATTCCCGATCGGCGGTTCGCGCCCTTTATGAGTGAGCGCAACGCACAGGGCAAGGCTGCGCGGTGGCGACGGGCGCATGCGCTGGGGAAACTGCCCGCGAAACCCCTTGCTTTCGCGGTTCTTTTTCTGCCATTTTGCCTCTCCACATCTTTTCCGGCCGGCCGGCCGGGGACACGCAGTTGACGCTGTGGCGGGCGCCTCGTCCGTCCGGCAATGGTTGAAAGCGGTAGCATCCCATGCGCATTACTCTCGAGCGGTCCAATCTTTTGAAATCGCTGAACCATGTCCACCGCGTGGTTGAACGGCGAAACACGATCCCGATTCTCTCGAACGTGCTGTTGCGCTCGGATGGTGCGAGCCTCGAATTGAAGGCCACCGACCTCGACCTTGAAATCACCGAGGCGACGCCGGCCCAGGTGGAACAGCCGGGCGCCACGACGGTTCCGGCCCACCTGCTCTACGATATCGTCCGAAAGCTGCCGGACGGATCGGAGGTGCTCTTGGCGACCAATGCCGAGGGTACGGCGATGACAGTCGCCTCCGGCCGGTCGAAGTTCTCGCTGCAATGCCTGCCGCAATCGGATTTTCCGGATCTGACCGCCGGCAGCTTCTCGCATTCCTTCCGCCTGAAGGCGTCCGACCTCAAGATGCTGATCGACCGGACGCAGTTCGCGATCTCGACGGAGGAGACCCGCTACTATTTGAACGGCATCTTTGTGCACACGGTCGAAAACAAGGGCGAATTGAAGCTGCGCGCGGTCGCCACCGACGGCCATCGCCTCGCCCGCGCCGATGTGGAGGCGCCGTCAGGCTCCGAGGGCATGCCCGGCATCATCATTCCACGCAAGACCGTCAGCGAATTGCAGAAGCTGCTCGACAATCCGGACGTAGTGGTGACGGTCGAAGTCTCCGATGCGAAAATCCGCCTGACGATCGCCTCGATCATCATGACGTCGAAGCTGATCGACGGGACCTTCCCCGACTATCAGCGCGTCATACCGGCGAGCAACGACAAGGAACTGCGCGTCGATTGCCAGTCCTTCGCCCAGGCCGTCGACCGGGTGTCGACGATCTCCTCGGAGCGCGGCCGGGCCGTGAAGCTGGCGCTCAATGATGGCCAGATGACATTGACCGTCAACAATCCGGACTCGGGCAGCGCCACGGAAGAATTGCCGGTCGGCTACGAAGGCGATCCCCTCGAGATCGGCTTCAACGCCAAATATCTGCTCGACATAACCTCGCAGCTCACCGGCAACGACGCGGTTTTCATGCTGGCGGATCCCGGCTCGCCGACGCTGGTGCGCGATCTTGCCGCCGACGACGCGCTCTACGTGTTGATGCCAATGCGCGTGTGAAGAAAGGAAGCTCTCCAATGGAACCCGCCCTGCTGTCGCCCGGCGGGTTTTTTTATGACCACCGCCACGTTCCGCCCGATTCTTCCACATTACGGCGCTGCGCGTCTTTTTAGACGCGCAAAGGTCGCAAGCAGCACTTTGAATCACCGCGTCTTTCATCCCTAAATGGAAAGGACCTGGGGAAACATGCAGTAGGCGCAGACAGACTTGCTTTCGCCGCATATAGGAGCACATTATGAACGAGCACGCACTCAAGCTCGGCGAATCAGCCAGCAGGAGCAGAGCCGACAACGAGGAGGTCGAGGGAATTCTATGAGCTTGCGCTTGAAGGTTAAGGAACGGTTCGGCCGGAAGTTCGACGAGGAAATCCGTTTCTTCAAGGGCTGGATGAGCAATAGCCGCGCCGTCGGCGCAATCCTGCCGACATCCTCATTCACGGCGCGCCGCATGGCGAGTGTCGTCAACCCGCGTTCCGGCCTGCCGGTGCTCGAGCTCGGTCCGGGTACGGGCGTCATCACCAAGGCTATCCTGGAGCGCGGAGTGCCGCCCGAAAAGCTGGTTTCGGTGGAATATTCCACCGACTTCTTCAATCAGTTGAGGGAGCATTTCCCTGACGTCAACTTCATCAACGGCGATGCCTTCGATCTCTCCCACACGCTGGGAGGGTTCAGGGACCAGCAGTTCGACAGCGTCATCTCGGCCGTGCCGCTGCTGAATTTTCCGATGCATCGCCGTGTCACGCTGATCGAGGATCTGCTTTCACGCATCCCCGTGGGCCGGCCGGTGGTGCAGATCTCCTATGGGCCGCTCTCGCCCGTCGTCGCCATGCCCGATCGCTATCGCATCCAGCATTTCGACTTCGTCGTCCGAAACATCCCACCGGCGCAGCTCTGGGTCTATAGCCGCACCCATTGACCCGGCGGCGGCCGATGTTCGGCGTCTATCTCACGCATCCGCAGGTGCGGATCGATCCTGGAGTTCCCGTATCGCGATGGGGTCTTTCCGATCTCGGGCGGGAGCGCACGCGCATGACGGCCGGACAGCCCTGGGTACGGCTGCTCGGCCGCATCATCGCCAGCACGGAAACGAAAGCGCTCGAGACCGCGGCAATATTAGCGGGGGCCGCGGCCATTCCGGTCGAAACGGGCGAGGAGATGGGCGAAAACGACCGCTCCTCGACCGGCTTTCTTCCGCCGGACGAATTCGAAAAGGCGGCGGACCGCTTCTTTGCCCATCCCGAGGATAGCTTCGGAGGCTGGGAGCGGGCAATCGACGCCCAGGCGCGCATCTCGAGAGCCGTCCTTTACATCCTCGAGCGGCACGATCCGGCTGTCCCGATCGCCTTTGTCGGCCATGGCGGCGTCGGCACCCTCTTGAAATGCCAAATGACGGGCACGGCGATCGCGCGCAGCGCCGATCAATTGCCGGGCGGGGGCAATCTCTTTGCATTCCGTCTTGCGGATCGCGCCGTCACGTGCGACTGGACCGCGATGGAATTCTGGCAGGGGTAGTCTCGACATGAGCATGTATGCGCGTGACCGATTGATTGTCGGCCTTGACCTTCCGACCGTGGCGGAATCGGAGAAGATCGTCGCGAAACTCGGCGAGGACGTTGTCTTCTACAAGATCGGCTACCAGCTCGTTTTTGCAGGCGGGCTCGAATTCGCGCGTGATCTCGTGGCCGCCGGCAAGAGGGTCTTCCTCGACATGAAGCTGCTCGACATCGACAATACGGTGGCGAAGGGCGTGGAGAACATCGTCAAGATGGGCATGTCGATGCTGACGCTCCATGCCTATCCGAAAGCGATGAAGGCTGCCGTGGAGGCGGCCAAGGGATCCGATCTCTGCCTTCTCGGGGTCACCGTACTCACCTCGATGGACCAGCAGGATGTGATCGACGCCGGATATGAATACGACCCGCACATGCTCGTCCTGCGCCGTGCCGAACAGGCGCGTGCCGCCGGCATGGGCGGTATCGTCTGTTCGGCGGAAGAGGCCGTCTCCGTCCGCCGGATCATTGGCGCTGACATGGCGCTGGTGACACCCGGCATCCGGCCCGCCGGCACGGAGAAAGGCGACCAGAAGCGCGTGATGACGCCGGGCGACGCCATCCGGGCCGGATCGAGCCATCTCGTCGTCGGACGGCCGATCGTCAAGGCGGCCGATCCGCTCGCCGCGAGCCGCGCAATTCTCGCCGAGATGGCCGACGCGCTTTCCGGTTGAGCCGCATCAAAAAAACAACAGGTCAGCGAAGCGGGCGCTTGACCTTGCCCCCATTTTGCCGAAAGTAACCGCCTCCTGCATGTTTCCTCGGCCGAACCCGGCAAAAAACATGCAGCATTTCAAGGTGCTGCAGCGGCCCCAGCGCGCTTCAAGCGACGCGCGGCGCCGTGCGCGCCGCAGAGGGACGAGGAGGTCGGAATGGCCAAGGGATACTGGATTGCTCGCGTCGATGTGAGAGACGCCGAACGTTACACGGATTACGTAGCAGCAGCGAAACCCGCCTTCGAGAAATACGGCGCGACCTTTCTCGCGCGCGGCGGCCAGTTCCGCCGCCTGGAGGGTGCCGTGCGAAGTCGCAACGTGGTGATCGAGTTTCCTTCCTTTCAGGCTGCCATCGACTGCTACAACTCGTCGGAATACCAGATCGCCGCAGCCATCCGCCAGGAGGTCGCCGACGCGGAAATGGTGGTCGTAGAGGGCGTCTGAGGCGTGGTACTCCGGCCTCGCAAGGGCAGTGAAAATGGACGGGCAGGCCTGTGCGGATTGGCCTTCACCTCGCCCGCCGCTTGCGATATGTAGCAAGCGTCCTTGCCCATGAAATCAGGAGTGCGTTTCCCATGACCTTGTCCAATCTTCCGCCGCTGGTGACGATTTTCGGCGGATCCGGATTTGTCGGCCGTCATGTGGTGCGCGCGCTCGCCCGTCGGGGCTATCGCATTCGCGTCGCAGTTCGCCGGCCGGATCTCGCCGGTCATCTCCAGCCGCTCGGCAATGTCGGCCAGATCGTCTGCGTCCAGGCCAATCTGCGCTACCGCAAGTCAGTGGACCGTGCCGTCGAGGGCGCCGACCACGTGATCAATTGCGTGGGCGTCCTTTACGAAAGCGGGCGCAACAGCTTCGACGCCGTGCAGGAGTTCGGTGCCCGTGCCATCGCCGAAGCGGCCCGTGCTGCCGGCGCGACGCTGACCCACATATCGGCAATCGGCGCCGATCCGAAATCCGAATCCGACTATGCCCGCACCAAGGGCCGCGCCGAACTGGAGGTTCTCGAGACCGTGCCCGACGCGATCATCCTCCGCCCGTCGATCATCTTCGGCCCGGAGGACGGTTTCTTCAACAAATTCGCCGGGATGGCGCGCTTCTCGCCGGTCCTGCCGCTGATCGGCGGCGGTCACACCAAGTTCCAGCCGGTCTATGTGGGCGACGTCGCCGAGGCCGTCGCCCGCGCCGTCGAAGGCAAGCTTGCAGCCGGCACGATCTACGAGCTCGGCGGGCCGCAAGTGCTGTCCTTCCGCGACTGTCTCGAACTGATGCTGAAGACGATCGACCGCAAGCGCCCCTTCCTGTCTCTCCCCTTCGGCGTCGCGTCGGTTCTCGGACGCATCGCCTCGCTGGTGCCCTTCATCGCGCCGCCGATTACCGCCGACCAGGTCGTGTTGCTGAAATCCGACAATGTGGTCTCCGACAAAGCGGAAACCGAGGGGCGCACGCTGGCCGGCATCGGCATCGCACCGACCATGCTCGATGCGATCCTGCCCACCTATCTGGTTCGCTATCGTCCGCAGGGACAGTATACGCGCACCGGCCGTTCCGCCTGATCGAGCCGCAGCAACAGGTGAACGCATCGTTGGCGCCGGAGACCGGCCCGCGGCATTCTGTTGCCGGGCAGCAACACCGTTGCAGTTCTGCCGCACTCGCAAACGCGTATGTCATTTACCCGAGATTCAGCATGTCCTGATATTGATCATGACATGCCCGGCGAATAAACAGCGCTCGCAACACGCGGCTCGGCAAACACAAGCCGGTGCCAATCCACATTCGAAAGGCATACCGTCCCATGGGCAAGTCGATCGCAATCTTTTTTGCGTCTGCGGCAATGATCATTCTGGCTGGCTCATTCATGGCACCGAGCACCGTTGCAAGCAGCAGCAAGGGCTGCACGCCCGCTTACGGCGTCGACCCGTGCACGACGGCGTCGGTTGCTTCTTCCGGCAACTGAGCCGACGGTTGCCCCCGGCCCTGTAGAACAGGGCGGCTGAGGGCAGAGACATTTCTTTTTTGGCGGGGGCCAGGGGCCGCATGCGTTTCGAAAGGGACGCATGCGGCTTTATCTTTACGCGGGCGGTCAGCCAAACACCCAAAGGCCGATCAGCCCAGCGATACCGACGAGAATGCGCCAGACGGCGAAAGGCGTGAAGCCGCGATGCGAGACGAAATCGAGCAGCGAGCGCACGACGAAGACCCCGGCAACGAATGCGGCGACGAAGCCGACAGCAATCATGCCGATATCGTCGAAGGAAAGCGCCTCACGGTTCTTGTAGAGATCGAGGGTGAAGGCGCCGGCCATGGTCGGCATGGCGAGGAAAAAGGAAAACTCGGCGGCTGAGCGCTTGTCCGTTCCCATCAAGAGGGCGCCGGCGATCGTCGCGCCGGAGCGCGAGGTTCCCGGGATCATCGCCAGGCACTGGAACAGGCCGATCTTGAAGGCGAGCGACGGCGGATATTGGAAGACGTCGGTGTAGCGCGGCCTCAGCGGAAGACGGTCGATGACATAGAGGACGATGCCGCCGGCGATCAGCACGACGCAGATCAGCATCGGCGTCTCGAAGAGGACCGACTTGATGAAGCCATGCGCAGCCGCACCGATAACGGCTGCCGGCAGGAAGGCGAGCAGAACCGAGAAGACGAAACGGCGCGCCTGCGCACTTGCAGGCAGGGCAAGCGCGATCGACAGGAGTTTCTGGAAATAGACGAGCAGGATCGCGAGAATTGCGCCGAGCTGGATAAGGACAGCAAACGTATTCCCGGGCGACTTGAAGCCGAGAAAGTGGCCGGCAAGCAGGACATGCGCCGTCGACGAGACGGGAATGAACTCCGTAAGCCCCTCGATGAGCCCGAGGACAAGCGCGCTGATGATCGATTGATCCGCCATATATAAGATATTCCTGATATAGTGGGATTTTGGAGGAGAATTGCGATTCTCTTGTGTTTGCCACCTGAACTACCTATAGCTCGTTACAACGAGCCGTGGCCAGATGCATATGCCGCGATGCTGACATTCCCAAGACAGCGCAAAATCTTTGACCGATGCCGACACTGTATCATCACCCCATGTCTTCCGCCTCGCGGTTCGTACGCCTTATTCTCTCCGAATATGGCTATCAGACGGAACTCTCAGAGGAGCAGCCCTGGGAGAACAGGCGGGACTTCCTGGCGCTCAACCCGGCCGGAACGCTGCCGGTCTATGTCGACGACAGCATGCGCGCGCTTTGCGGCGCGACGATCATTTCGGAATATCTGGACGAAACCAGCGGGATCATGAAGCGGGACCGCCGGCTGCTGGCCGAGGACCCGTTCCAGCGGGCGGAAATCCGCCGGCTCACGGAGTGGTTCCTGCAGAAGATGGAAGCCGACGTGACGCGGCCGCTCGTGCGCGAGCGCATCTACAAGCTGCAGATGAGACCAGACCAGGGTGGCGGCGCACCGGACTCGAAGATCCTGCGGACCTCGCGCAACAATATCCGCCAGCACATGAAGTATCTTTCCTGGCTTGCCGGGTCGCGCCCCTGGCTTGGCGGCGACCGCATCTCCTATGCCGACCTTGCGGCAGCCGCTGCGATATCCGTGCTCGATTATCTCGGCGAAATCGACTGGTCCGATTCGCCGGCCGCCAAGGAATGGTACCAGAGGCTCAAGTCGCGTCCATCCTTCCGGCCGCTGCTCGCCGAAAGGGTGCGCGGTGTCACCCCCGTCTCGCATTATGCGGATCTCGACTTCTAGGGACATGACCATGCCTGGCAACGCTCAACAGGCGGAGAACCAGGACAGAAAGCGACGGACGCTCACCGCCTTCCTGAAGGAGGAAGCTGCGGCCAAGGGCTTCGACATCTGCCGCATCACGCGGTCGGACGCCATACCGCATGCGCCGGAGCGGCTGCAGGCCTTCCTTGCCGCAGGCTGTCACGGCACCATGGGATGGCTGGCCGAGACGGCGGAACGACGGGCCGATCCGCGCGTCCTCTGGGGCGAGGTCCGGTCGATCGCCCTGTTCGGCATGAATTATGGCCCGGACACCGATCCGCGCGACATCCTCGCCATGCGCGACCGCGGCGCCATCTCCGTCTACGCCCAGAACCGCGACTATCACGACGTCGTCAAGGGACGGCTCAAGGAGATCGCGACGCGCTTTGGCGCTCGCGCCGGCGAGGACGTGAAAGTGTTCGTCGATACGGCTCCGGTCATGGAAAAGCCGCTGGCGGAGAAGGCCGGCCTCGGCTGGCAGGGCAAGCATACCAATCTCGTCAGCCGCGACTTCGGCTCCTGGCTCTTCCTCGGCAGCCTGTTCACGACCGCCGATCTCGAGGTCGACGCGCCCGAGCGCGACCATTGCGGTTCCTGCCGCGCCTGCCTCGACGCCTGTCCTACCGGCGCTTTTCCAGCGCCCTACCAGATCGATGCTCGACGCTGCATCTCCTATCTGACGATCGAGCACAAGGGGCCGATCGAGCCGGAACTGCGCCCGCTGATCGGCAACCGCATCTATGGCTGCGACGATTGTCTTGCCGCCTGTCCCTGGAACAAGTTCGCGCGGGAGGCCTCCGAGATGAAGCTCAAGGCGCGCGAAGATTTAAAGCAGCCGGAGCTCGCCTTGCTGCTGACGCTCGATGATGCCGCCTTCCGCGCCTTCTTTTCCGGCTCTCCGGTCAAGCGCATCGGGCGTGACCGCTTCGTCAGAAATTGCTTGATCGCCGCCGGCAATTCCGGTGAAGAAGCCCTGGTCCCCGCCTGCATGGCCCTGACACGCGATCCGTCGCCGCCGGTCAGGGGCATGGCGGTCTGGGCGCTGTCGCGGCTGATGCCGCAAGAGGAACTCATCGCCTTTGCGCGCGAGTGTCCGCCGGAGACGGACGAGGAGGTTGTTTCGGAATGGATAATGGCAGGTGTGAGCCGATGCATGTCCTGATACTTGGCGCCGGCTATTCCGGTACGGCGATCGCCAAGGCCTTTGCACCCCGGGCGCAATCGGTGACCGGGACGACCCGCTCGCCCGACAAGCTGCAGCCGCTGAAGGGCTCCGGCATCGATCCGCTCCTGTTCGACGGAAACGAAATCCGCGCCGAGCTGGCGCAGGCGATGAAAAGAACGACGCATCTCGTCCAGTCCATCGCGCCGGGGCAGGAGGGTGATCCGATGTTCCGCGGCAATACGCCACCGCTTGCCGGGCTCCTGCCGAATCTTCGCTGGGCCGGTTATCTCTCCACCGTCGGGGTCTATGGCGATCATGGCGGCGCCTGGGTCACGGAAGACACGGTGATCAAACCGGTCTCGCAACGTTCGAAGGAGCGCGTCGAGGCGGAGAACGCCTGGCTCGACTTCGGCGCCCGGCAGAAAATTCCCGTCGCCGTGCTCAGGCTTGCCGGCATCTACGGTCCGGGCCGCAACGCTTTCCGCAATCTTGCCGCAGGTACGGCCCACCGCATCATCAAGCCGAACCAGGTCTTCAATCGTATCCGCGTCGAGGATATCGGCGCGGCGGCAACCTTCCTTGCCGGGCGCGGCCTTGGCGGGATCTACAACATCACCGACGACGAACCGGCGCCGCCGCAGGATGTCGTATCGGAGGCCGCCCGGTTGATGGGCGTCGAACCGCCACCGGAAGTTTCCTTCGAAACCGCCGACCTCTCCCCGATGGCGCGCTCTTTTTACGGCGAGAACAAGCGTGTTTCCAACGCGCGGCTGCGAGAGGCCGGCTTCGGGCTCGCCTTCCCCAACTATCGCGTCTCGCTTGCACAGCTATGGGCGTCCGGCACATGGCGGGGATAGGCGTTTTCTCGCTGCCCCGGCACTGCGACAGTATATCCCACCAATCGTGAGCGCACCCTCTCAGATCATCCGATAGTATAGGATTCTACCCCTCGCACTTGGATTGGTTTTGATTGCCAAGTTTCTGCCAATACTTGGGCGGATTCCACAACCTTAGCGATAGTTCGCCGAATACACCCTTCGACAACTGCAGAGTTTCATCGTAATCGAAATTTTAAATTGTCTTTTATCATCGGCATGGCGTCTCACACCGACGCAAGGCCAAAAACGATGTTTAGCTGTTGATTCCAAAGAACTTCTGCAGTTCACCTAAAACAATTCAAATGAACATTTATTTTTAATTTCCGCCGCCTCCCAATGAATCCTAATCGAAAGTTAACGGTTGAAGCACGTTTTTGCCATTTTTTGCCTCAATTAGCTCAATTCGCAAGGGAACACATTTCAGCATTTAAACCGCAGGGGACGTCGCTTGAAGCCAGCGAAGATCAAGGCTGCTGCCGCTGCAGCGCTATTCACCGTCGGGCTGGGACTGGTCTCGACACCCGAAAGTCAGGCGGCAGGAACCGGATGCGGCGGCGCCTCCTGGTATGCCCTCACATCGAAAACGGCCTCCGGCGAGAGGATGAACCCCTCGCGCCTGACGGCCGCCCACCGCAGCCTGAAATTCGGCACGAAAGTGCAGGTCACGAACAAGCGCAACGGCAAATCCGTCGTCGTCAGGATCAATGACCGCGGACCGTTCATTCGCGGCCGCGTGCTCGACCTTTCCAAGGCGGCGGCCTCGCAGATCGGCATGATCCGCTCCGGCACCGCCAGTGTCTGCTATCGCATCATCAATTCCTGAACGGCATTGGCGGCAGCCATATTCTGCCGCTGCCGTCTTGCTCTTCGATGCCTTCGCCGCTACCACGGCGAAAAAGGAGTTGATCGAAGATGCGATTGGGCGGGCGGCTCTCGGGAGCCATTGAAGTTCTTGACGACATAGAGAGGCGCAAGCGCCCTGTCGCCGATGCGCTCAAGGACTGGGGCCTCTCCCATCGTTTCGCCGGCTCCGGCGACCGCGCAGCCATCGGCAACATCGTCTATGATGCGCTTCGGATGAAGCTCTCCCATGCCTATCTCATGGACAGCGACAGCGCCGTCGCACTCGGCCACGCGGTCATGTACCGGCAATGGGGCTTTACCCCAGGGAGCCTCGCGGCGGAACTTGCCGACGACAAGTTCGCACCGGAAGCGCCGTCTTCGGAAATGATGACGGCCTTCGCACAGCGCCGGATCGAAATCGCACCGCTCTATGTGCAGGGCGACATTCCGGAATGGACGCAAGCGTCGTTCGAGGAGAACTTCTCCGACGATTGGCTCGATGAAGCCAGGGCGCTTGCCGGCCGGCCGACCCTCGACCTGCGCGTCAACACGCTCAAGGCGACGCGCGCGAAAGTGCTGAAGGCGCTGGAGCGCAGCGGCGCTGAAGCGGCGGCGATCGCCCGCCATGGCATTCGCATCCCCGCCGGCGAGGGCGCGTCGCGCCTGCCGAACGTGACGGCCGAGATCTCCTTTCAAAAGGGCTGGTTCGAGGTACAGGACGAAGGCTCTCAGATCGTCGCCGATCTCGCCTTTCCGCAGGAGGGCGAGCAGGTGCTTGACTATTGCGCCGGCGGCGGCGGCAAGACGCTTGCCATGTCGGCGGCGATGCACAACAAGGGTCAGGTCCATGCCTACGATACCGACCGTAAAAGGCTGGCGCCGATCATCGAGCGGCTGAAACGGGCGGGCACCCGCAATGTGCAGGTCCATGAAACAGCCGACTCGCTCGCATCGCTTGCCGGGCGCTGCGACCGCGTGCTCGTCGATGCCCCCTGTACCGGCACCGGCACCTGGCGCCGCCGGCCGGACACCAAATGGCGGCTGACGCAGAAGAATCTCGAGGAGAGGCTCGCGCAGCAGGAGGAGGCGCTTGCCAGCGCCTCGCATTTCGTCCGCCCCGGGGGACACCTGATCTATGTCACCTGTTCCGTCCTGCCGGAGGAAAACGAATCGCAGGTCTACGGCTTCTGCGAGGACAATCCGGAATTCGAGATCCTTTCCGCTGCCGATACATGGGCGACGCTCTTCGGGACCGACAAGCCGCAGCCCTGGTCCGCCGACATGAAGACGGTGACGCTGACGCCGGCTTCGACCGGCACCGACGGCTTCTTCTTCTGCCTGATGGGCAGAAAGAGCTGACGGAGCCCCAGAGTCGGAAGATCCTGGCGAATTCCAGTTAAAGTGGCAATCTAAGAGCGCTCTAAACTATACACGACACTAGTTTACTTTTAGTCCAAGACACCCGGACTCACCGGGCTTCCAGCCGTCTTGCGGCCGCCCTGCGACAAGCGAAGGAGAGGTCATGACCACGAATTTCATCCGCAGCGCCGCCCTGGCGCTCCTGACGGCCACGTCCGGCCTGGCGCTGCAGCCGGCCCAGGCAGCGACCGACGCCGCAGCCGTCGTCAAGCATTATGCGACGATCGCCCATGCAAAGTATGAGGACGCGCTCACGACGGCCGAAGCGCTCGAGAATGCGGTCGACGCGCTGATCGCAAATCCGAGCGAGGAGACACTGAAGGCCGCGCGCGAGGCATGGCTGAAGGCGCGCAATCCCTACCAGGAGACGGAGGTCTACCGTTTCGGCAACGCGATCGTTGACGAGTGGGAAGGCAAGGTCAATGCCTGGCCGCTGGACGAGGGCCTGATCGATTATGTCGATGCGAGCTACGGGACAGAAAGCGATGAAAACGCCCTCTTCGTTGCCAATGTGATCGCCAACAAGCCGATCAAGATCGACGGCAAGGACGTCGATGCGACCAACATCACGCCGGAGTTCCTCGCCGGCACGCTGCAGGAGGCCGGCGGCATCGAGGCGAATGTCGCGACCGGCTATCATGCGATCGAATTCCTGCTCTGGGGCCAGGACCTGAACGCCACCGGTCCCGGCGCCGGCAACAGGGCCTACACGGATTTCGACACCAAGGCCTGCACCAACGGCAATTGCGGTCGCCGCGCCGCCTATCTCAAGGCCGCAACGAGCCTGCTCGTCTCCGATCTCAAGGAGATGGTCGCCAACTGGGCACCGGAAGGCGAGGCCGCCAAGGCGGTCGAAGCCGATCCCAAGGCGGGCATCGCCGCGATCCTCACCGGCATGGGCTCGCTCTCCTATGGCGAACTCGCCGGCGAACGCATGAAGCTCGGCTTGCTGCTGCACGATCCGGAGGAGGAACATGATTGCTTCTCCGATAACACCCATAACTCGCATCTGCACGACGCGATCGGCATCCAGTCCGCCTATACCGGTGAATACATCCGGATCGACGGCACGAAGCTCACTGGTCCTTCCGTATCCGAACTCGTCGCCGCCAAGGACTCGGGCCTCGACAAGGAGATGAAGAACAATCTCGCGGCCACGGTCGAGAAGATGCAGGCGATGGCCAAGCGTGCCGAGACCATCGAGGCCTATGACCAGATGATCGGCGAAGGCAATGTCGAGGGTCATGCGACCGTCCAGGCGGCCATCGACGGCCTGGTCGCCCAGGCCAAGACCGTCGAGCGCGTCATTGCGGCCCTCGACCTCGGTCAGATCGAGCTTGAAGGTTCGGACAGCCTGGATAATCCTAACTCCGTCTTCCAATAAGCCAGAAGGCGGGCCGCCTCCGGTCAGGCGGCCCGGTCCTTGTCCGATGAATGTGCCGACGATCCGCTTTCTGGCTCTTTCCGGTGCGCTCCTCGCCGCAACGGCAGCCTTGACGCGCGAGGGCCCCGGCCCGGCCGCGAGCGTGGAAGCCGAGCGAATTGCAATTGCCAAGGCGGATACCCGCCTCTGCCCCGCCGAGCAGGGCAGAGGAAGGTGCCTGCCGGAACGCGACGACCTTTCCGGGCACGATCGCGAGCGCGTGCTCAAGGTGACGCGGCCGGCCACCGACTTCTCCAACGCCGAACAGTTCGAAGCGATGTCAGGCGGCGCGACGACGACCCTCGCGCCGCTCGACGAGAAGGTGTTCTCGCAGTTCTTCGCCAATCTGCCCTTCGAGGCCGAGCAGAGTTTCGAGCTCGGCAAGGCCCTGTTCGAAAAGCTCTGGTCTCCTCCCCTTCCTCCACGCAGGCCTCTGACGGGCTCGGGCCGCTCTACAATGCACGGGCATGCGCCAGCTGCCATCCGCGAGATGGACGCGGTCGTCCGCCCGAGGGATCGGCGGATGCGACGTCGATGTTCTACCGCCTCGCCCGGCCGCCGCGTGACCAGGCCGAGCGGCAGATGATCGTCGCCGACGAAGTGCTCAACTTTCCGGATCCGGTCTATGGCGCACAGATGCAGGACAGCGCCGTGCCGGGCCTCGCAGCCGAGGGCCGCATCGTCATCACCTATGAGGAAGAGCCAGTGACGCTTGCCGGCGGCGAGACGATCACTCTCAGGAAGCCCCATTATGCGGTGGCCGATCTCGGCTATGGCTCCATGGATCCGGCGACGACGCTGTCGCCGCGAGTGGCCCCGGCGATGATCGGTCTAGGCTTGATCGAAGCTATCCATGAGGCGGATATCCTCGCCAATGCCGATCCGGACGACAGGAACGGCGACGGCATCAGCGGCCGGGCGGCGCTCGTTCGTGACCGGAAGAGCGGCACCGTCACCCTTGGACGTTTCGGGTGGAAAGCACAGAACCCGACCATTCTTCAGCAGACGGCCGATGCCTTCGCGACCGATATCGGCATTTCCACCCCTGATCTCGATCGCAGCCACGGCGATTGCACGGCGGCACAATCTGCCTGCCTTCGGCTCCCGACCGGCGTGCAGGCGCGGCTCGGACCGGTGGAAGCTCCCGACCCGGTGCTCGGGCTCGTCACCTTCTATTCGGCCAGCCTCGCCGTGCCCGCCCGGCGCAAGGCGAGCTTTCCCGAGACGCTGAAGGGCAAGCGGCTCTTCTACGAGGCGGGCTGTCCCGCCTGTCACATTCCCAAATATGTGACCCGCCGCGACGCCGCGCACACGGAGGTGGCCTTCCAGCTGGTCTGGCCCTATTCCGACTTCCTGCTGCACGACATGGGCGAGGGCCTCGCCGACGGCCAAGAGGTCGGTCTCGCCAGCGGACGCGAGTGGCGCACGCCGCCGCTCTGGGGGATCGGACTGACAAGGACCGTCAGCGGCCATACGTTCCTGCTCCACGACGGGCGTGCACGCAATTTCACCGAGGCGATTCTCTGGCACGGCGGCGAAGCGGAAATGGCCCGCAGCGCCTTTGCCGCCATGCCGAAGGATGACCGCAATGCCCTCTTGACCTTTCTGGAGTCGCTCTGATGCGCCTGAGCCTGTTCCTGCCCCTCGGCCTCCTGTGTCTCGCGATTGCCGCCGTTCCCGCGGCGGCGCAGGAAAGCGAGGCGCCTTTGCCGCGCGTCCTCGACGAGGCGGCGCTTCCTGGAGTGATGGCAAGGGCCGTGGACGACTTCATTATTCCCGGCTACCGCGATCTGGCGCGGTCGACGGCGGCCCTTGCCGAAACGATCGAAGCCCTTTGCGAGACCCCTTCCGACGCCCCTCTACGTGCGGGACGGTCGGCCTTCACGAATCTCGTCGCGACATGGTCCGCGGTCGAAATCATTCGTGTCGGGCCGGCGATCAAGCAGAACCGCTTCGAACGCTTTCTCTTCTACCCGGACCGTAAAAGTACCGGCTTGAAGCAGGTCCAGGCCATTCTCGCCAAGCGCGACGAGAGCGCGACCGACGTCGAAAGCCTCAGGATGAAAAGCGTTGCGGTCCAGGGCCTCGGCGCGCTCGAATATGTGCTCTATGGCACAGGCTCGGGAGCGCTTGCCGGCAGCGAAGGCGCCTTCCGTTGCCGCTACGGCCGCGCCATTGCAATGAACCTCGAAACGATTGCCGACGAATTGGTTGCCGCCTGGGAAAGGCCCGATGGAATCCAGGCCGCATGGAAAAGGCCGGGGCCTGACAATCCGCTCTTCCGCGACAAGCGCGAAGCCGCGACCGAATTGCTCGGCATTCTCGTCCACAGCGTCGAGATGGTAAAGGACCAGAGGCTGCGTCCCCTCTATGCCGGAACGATCGACCGCAAGCCGGGGAGGAGCAATCCGAAACTCGCCATCTACTGGCGTTCCGGCAATACGATGCCGTCCCTGTCGGCGAATTTCCGCGGGCTGCAGGCGCTCTTCAACCGGGCAGGGATGGAAGACCTGCTTCCCGCCGACAGCCGCTCGATCGCCGGCTCGGTGAATTTTCTCCTGAAGACGCTGGCGAGTGCGGCCGGCCGGGTCGACGGGCCTCTCGACGCGGCGCTTGCAGACGACAAGCGGCGCGCGATGCTCGCTTTCATCGCACTCAACACCGCCGACCTGCTCGACCGCCTCAACCGCGATTTCGGCGGCGCCATCGGACTCGGGGCCGGATTTTCCTTTGCCGACGGCGATTGACAAGCAGCGCTTTTGGGCGCAAATCGCGTTCCATGTCCGGAGCTGCGGGCATGATGTCACCCACAAGGATCAATTCAAATGAACCCCGACAGTCGAAGTCGAGTCTTCGTGCTCGCGGCCGTCCGGACCTGATTGATCAGGGCTCCCGGCGGTCGAACGACTTGGCCTCATGGAGCTCAACATGCTGCGCATCTACAAAAGCCAGAACAGCCATCTCGTGCTCGTCGATCACTCCGCCGGCCTTGCCACCGAAGAGACCGTCACTTGGTTCGACCTCTTCAATCCTTCCGCCGACGAGACGCGGCTCGTGGAGGACTATCTCGGCATCGCGATCCCGACAAGCGACGAGATGCAGGAGATCGAGCTTTCCGACCGGCTTTACCAGGAGGACGGCGCCGAGTTCATGACCATCACGGCGACCGCCAAGCTCGACAGCGATCAGCCGGGCAAGGCGCCGGTGACCTTCATCCTCAAGGGGGCGAGCCTCGTTACCGTGCGCCACGCCGACCCGAAGCCATTCCAGCTCTATGCCAATCGCATCCAGAAGCCGAATGGGGCGGTCTGCGAAACGGGCGAGCTCGTAATGCTCGGCCTGCTCGAGTCCATGATCGACCGTATCGCCGATACGCTGGAGCGCGCCGGCGATGAAGTCGACGCGATCTCGCGCGAGGTCTTCCGCAAGTCCCATGCCAGCGCCACCAAGAAGACGCGCGACCTGCAGTCGCTGATCGAGCAGATCGGGCAGAAGGGCGACCTGCTGACGACCATCCGCGAAAGCCTTGTCAGCATAGGCCGGCTCGTCGCCTATCACGTCGCGACCGAAGGGAGCGGCCCGCGCAAGGCGGGCAAGGAAAGTCGGCAGCGGATCAAGCTGATCCAGCGCGATGCGACCTCGCTCGGCGACCACGCGCTGTTTCTGTCGAACAAGATCAATTTCCTGCTCGATGCGACGCTCGGCCTGATCAATCTCGAGCAGAACCAGATCATCAAGATCTTCTCGGTGGCGGCAGTGGTCTTCCTGCCCCCGACCCTGGTCGCCTCGATCTACGGCATGAATTTCCAGGCGATGCCGGAACTCGCCTGGCGGCTCGGCTATCCCTATGCGCTTGGCATGATGGTGCTTTCGGCGCTGGTGCCGTATCTCTATTTCAAGCGCCGCGGGTGGTTGTGACCATGACGCACTCCCCTCGGCAGTGCCCTAGGCCAACCCTCCCCAATCGCTCCCCAGGGGCTTACGATGCCTCACCGGCATCGCTCAATCTCAACGGTTCCGCACGTTCTGGCGTCAAAGTTGGGGTTCGGCGGGCCGGGGGTGCAAGCCCCTCTCTCCTGTGGGGAGGGGTTGGGGAGAGGTTTGCCACGGAAAAACGCCTCCGCCTCGCAAGTCGTATCACCCCCAAGAACCTCATCGACCGACGCAGCTTCATCGAAATGGCGGGTGCCGCCTGGGTGGCGGCACTTGGTCCCCGCGCCGCCTTCGCGTTCGAAAGAGCGGACGCCGTCTTTGCCTCCGCCTTCATGGCGCCGGATGGCAGCTACGGCATCGCGACACTTACCGAAGCGGGCGAGATCGTCGACCGCACGATACTGCCGGCACGCGCACACGGCCTGGCCTTCTCGCCGGCGAGCCGACAAACGGTCGCCTTCGCTCGCCGGCCAGGCATCTATGCGATGATACTTGCAATGGACCGACAGGGCGAACCGGTCGTGATTACAACTGTGGAAGGCCGTCACTTCTACGGCCACGGCTGTTTTTCCGCGGACGGTCGGCTGCTCTACGCCACGGAAAACGATTTCGCCGCCAATCGCGGCATGGTCGGCGTCTATGACGGCACGGAAGGGTTTACCCGGATCGGCGAATTTCCGACCTACGGCATTGGGCCGCACGACATGGCGCTCTCTTCGGACGGGCGCACGCTGATCATCGCCAATGGCGGCATCGAGACCCATCCGGACTTCGGCCGCACAAAGCTCAATCTCGACCATATGGAGCCGAGCCTCACCCTTGTCGACACGGCGACGGGCGCCCTCGTCGAAAAGCACGCGCTGCCGCCGGCATTGCGGCAGCTTTCTACCCGTCATGTCGATATCGGCGCCGATGGGCGAATCTGGTTCGCCTGCCAGTACGAAGGCCCACGCAACGACCTGCCGCCGCTCGTCGGCCATTTTGGGAAAGGCGAGACGCTGACCTTCGTCGACCTGCCGGAGCGCACCACACTGGCGCTTGCCAATTATGTCGGCGCCATTGCCGTGAACCGCCGCGAGGGGCTGGTCGGCCTGACCTCTCCCAGGGGCAACGCCGCCGTGACGCTCGACGCGAAAACCGGTGCGGTGGTGAGGGAGGAGCGCATAGCGGATGCGGCGGGAGTGGCGGCGGCGGCGCATGGTTTTGCGGTTTCATCCTATGATGGACTCTTCGAGAGGCACCGGAGCGCCGTCGCGTGGGATCAGCACATCGTCCGACTCGGCTAGCAGTGGGTAACGCGAACGACGGTCCCCGGACTTCACCCCTCTCCAACAAGACCCCTCCCCAATCCCACCCCACGAGGGGGAGGGGCTTGGTGCCCGCGGCAATCGGCGTGATTTCTATCACAGAGCGCAGGATGGGCGAGCAGGGCGCGGCCCGGTTGGCCCCCTCCCCCTTGTGGGAGGGGTCTCGTTCACCGGTTGCGAAGAGTCTTATGTCGCGCGCCTCCCAGCACCCGAAAGCGCCGCGAGGTCGTCCCAGCGATAGGCGACTTGAACCAGGCGCTCCCCGCCGACGCCGACACGGCCCTCGCCGACGGCGCGCGCACCCACCCGTTCGTAGAATGCCCTGTTTGGATTGTCCGCCAGGACCCAGGCAAAAAGTGATGAAGCTCCCAATTCCCGGCAATGGGCCGCAACCGTGCGCACGAGCGCCGAGCCGATGCCGGCGCTATGATATTCCGGCAGGATATAGAGCTCGTATAGCTCCCGGTCGAAGGCCGGCGGCATGCCACGCGACCGCCCATAACTGGCGAAGCCGACCACCCGGCCGTCCGAAAGATCGACCGCGACCGTGAGGAAACTCCCCGGAACGCGCATCCGACGCGCATGCGCGATGGCCTGCTTCTCGACCGTCATTGAATCGAGATAGGCATCGGATATGATGCCGCGAAAAGTTGCACGCCAGGTCGCGACCAGAACCGAGGCGATCGCCATGAGATCGTCTGGCTCGGCCGGCCTGATCTCGATACGTTTGATGTTCTTCATTTCAAAGATATATGGACGCGCCGTGCCCGACAAAAGTCTGCGCGTCTCCCATTCGCACGGCCGGTCGGCATCTGGCGAAATGCGCTTGTTCTCCGGCAAAGCGCGTGCAACTGTCGGCCTCAATGAACAGGGATTGCGCGAGGGGCAGTTGCATTGAGGGAAGTTAGCGAACCACATGATTTTCGCGCCCGAATCCGCGAGAGTTTCGAGCGCCAGGCGGCGATGCTCACGATCGGTGCGGAACTGACGCGCGTCGAACAGGGAACGGTTGAAATCGAATTGCCTTTCGATGCCAAGCTGACGCAGCAACACGGCCTGCTGCATGCCGGTGTCATTTCCGCCGCGCTCGATGCGGCCGGCACCTACGCGGCCTATTCGGTGATCGATCCCGACGCATCGCTGCTGACGATCGAGTTCAAGGTCAACCTGCTCGCGCCCGGCCGCGGCGAACGCTTCCTCTTCCGTGGCGTGGTCACGAAGCCGGGGACGACGATTATCGTTTCGGACGGGCGCGCCTATGCGGTGAGGCCGGATGGACCGGCAAAGTTGATCGCCTCGATGACCGGAACGATGATGGTGGTGCGCGGACGCGAGGGGATCGAGGGATGAATTTCGAGCTGAAGGCGGTAGCCGGCAGGAAGATCCTCTATGTGATGGCGCTGGACCCGGAATATGGCCCCTGCCTCAAGGCCCGCATCACGCCGCTGATGACCGGTGTCGGCCCTGTCGAGGCCGCCGTCGCGCTGACGAAGGCGCTGGCCGAGCTTCGTGCCGCCGACAGGCTGCCGGATCTCGTCGTTTCGCTCGGCTCGGCAGGCTCGGCAACGCTCGAGCAGACCGAAGTCTACCAGGCTAGCTCCGTTGGCTACCGGGACATGGATGCCTCTCCGCTCGGCTTCGAGAAGGGCGCCACGCCCTTCCTGGATCTCCCGGCCGTCGTGCCCTTGCCGCTGCGCATCCCGGGAATAAAGGATGCGCGGCTTTCGACCGGTGGCAACATCGTTACCGGAAAAGCCTATGACGGGATAGACGCCGACATGGTCGAGATGGAGACCTTCGCGGCCTTGCGCGCCTCCCAAGCCTTCGGCCTTCCGCTGATCGGACTCCGCGGCATTTCGGACGGCAAGGCGGAACTGAAGCATGTCGACGACTGGAGGGAATATCTGCACGTCGTCGACGAGAAGCTTGCCGAGGCGATCGACAGGCTGGAGGCAGCCATCGAAAGCGGAGAAATCCGGCTCTGAGCTGTTCCAGCGGGCGCTAAATTGTCCGGGTGCAATGTAATCGTTGCGCCCGCGGCGGGCTTTCATTAAAGGCTCGCCATGATCCGGGGTTCGGGCCTATCGAATTCGTCCATTCTGTTCAGGTCCTGACTCACTCGTTCGAAGGCGCGACATGACCCAGACAGCCCATCCCGATACCGTCCTCATCGTCGATTTCGGCAGCCAGGTGACGCAGCTCATCGCCCGGCGCGTGCGTGAAGCCGGCGTCTATTGCGAGATCGTGCCGTTCCAGTCGGCCGAGGAGGGCTTCAGGCGCCTGAGCCCGAAGGCGGTGATCCTGTCGGGCAGCCCGGCATCCACCCTCGACATCGGTTCGCCACGGGCACCCTCCATCATTTTCGAGAGTGGCCTTCCGGTCTTCGGCATCTGCTATGGCCAGCAGACCATGTGCGCCCAGCTCGGCGGCACGGTGGAAAGCGGCCATCATCGCGAATTCGGCCGCGCCTTCCTGGAAGTGGAGAAGGACTGCGATCTCTTCGAAGGCCTGTGGTCGGTCGGCTCCCGCCACCAGGTCTGGATGTCGCATGGCGACCGCGTCACCACGTTGCCGCCGGGCTTCGAGGTCGTCGCCACCTCGCCCAATGCCCCCTTCGCCTTCATTGCCGACGAGAAGCGCAAATATTACGCCGTGCAGTTCCATCCGGAAGTCGTGCACACGCCGGACGGCGCCAAACTGATCGCCAACTTCGTGCACAAGATCGCTAATATCAAGGGCGACTGGACGATGTCGGCCTATCGGGCGAAGGCGGTCGAGTCGATCCGGGAACAGGTGGGCGACAGGAAGGTGATCTGTGCGCTTTCGGGCGGCGTCGATTCCTCCGTCGCGGCGCTCCTCATCCATGAGGCCGTCGGCGACCAGCTCACCTGCATCCTGGTCGACCACGGTCTGATGCGCAAGGACGAGGCGGCCAACGTCGTCGCCATGTTCCGGGAACACTACAATCTCAGCCTTCTCCATATCGATGCCTCCGACCGTTTCATCGGCGAACTCGAGGGCGTCAGCGATCCGGAAACCAAGCGCAAGATCATCGGCCGGCTCTTCATCGAAGTCTTCGAGGAAGAAGCCAAGAAGCTCGGCGGCGCCGATTTCCTCGCGCAGGGCACGCTCTATCCGGACGTGATCGAAAGCGTTTCCTTCACCGGCGGTCCGTCGGTGACGATCAAGTCGCACCACAATGTCGGCGGCCTTCCGGAGCGTATGAACATGCAGCTCGTCGAGCCCCTGCGCGAGCTCTTCAAGGACGAGGTGCGCGTGCTCGGCCGCGAACTCGGCCTGCCGGAAAGCTTCATCGGTCGCCATCCCTTCCCCGGTCCGGGCCTCGCGATCCGCTGCCCCGGCGGCATCACCCGCGAGAAGCTCGAAATCCTGCGTGAGGCGGATGCGATCTATCTCGACGAGATCCGCAAGGCCGGGCTTTACGATGCCATCTGGCAGGCATTCGCCGTGCTCCTGCCTGTGCAGACCGTCGGCGTCATGGGCGACGGGCGCACCTACGAATATGTCTGCGCATTGCGCGCCGTGACCTCGGTCGACGGCATGACCGCCGACTTCTACCACTACGACATGGAATTCCTGGGCCGTGCCGCCACCCGCATCATCAACGAGGTCCGCGGCATCAACCGCGTCGTCTATGACGTCACCTCGAAGCCGCCCGGCACGATCGAGTGGGAGTGATCGGCTCCCGCATGAAGACGGCGACGACCGCGCCCGAGAAAAAGGTCAGCGCGGCGATCGAGAAAATCGCCACGGCGAGGCCAAAGCGATCGGCGATGAGCCCGGCGGAGAGCGCGCCGATTGCATAGCCGAGGTCGCGCCAGAAGCGGTAAACACTCAGCGAACGCGCTCGCCATGAGGGGTGCGAGGCATCGGAGACAGCGGCGATCAGGGCCGGATAGACCATGGCCGTGCCAAGACCGAGGAGCAGGCTGCCGGCAAGCCACCACTCGAATTGGCGCGTTGCCGCCGTTAGCAACAGGCCGGCGGCCTGGATCCACATGCCGGCGACGATCAGGCCTTTGCGGCCCCAGCGGTCGCTCAAGGGGCCGGTAACGATCTGCAGGCTGCCCCAGGTCGCGGGATAGGCGGCCTTGAGGATGCCGATGCGCTCCACACCGAGGCCGAAGGCGGCGAAAAACAGCGGAAAGATGCCCCAGCTCATCCCGTCATTGAGGTTGTTGACAAGACCGGCCTGCGACGCGGCGAACAGATTGCGATCCCGGAACGATGTCAGAGCAAACACCTCCCGAAAGCTGATCGGTGCAGCCTCCTCGGCATTGGAGGAAACTTCTAGCCGGACATGGTCTCGCGTGTCGCGCACCATGAGGACCGACAGCACAGTGCCCAGGCCCGCATAGGCGACTCCGAGATAGATCGGCGCGGGGCGCAGGCCGTAGCGCGAGGCGAGATAGCCGGTGAGGAATGCCGTCGCGCCCACCGCGAGATAACCGGCGAATTCGTTGAGGCCCACGGCAAGGCCGCGCGATTTCGGTCCGACCAGATCGATCTTCATGATCACCGTCATCGACCAGGCCAGCCCCTGATTGATCCCGAGAAGGGCATTGGCGGCGATGATCCATTCCCAACTCGGCGCCCAAATGATCATGAAGGGAACCGGCAGGCCGACCAGCCAGCCAAGGACGAGCACACGCTTGCGTCCCCAGATATCGGCGAGCTGACCGGAGACGAGATTGGCGAAGGCCTTGACCACACCGAAGCTGACGATGAAGGAGACGATCAGCGTCGTCGAGGCGATACCGAACTCTTCCGCGCCGATCAGCGGCACGACAGTCCGCTCACTGCCGACCATGCCGCCCACGAAGGCATTGACGAGGACAAGCAGGGAGAATTGCGGCCAATTCTCCTTGAGCCCCAGTCGCACTGTCGGCACGCTTTGCAACTGAGGGCGCGCATTGGCATCGGGCAGGATCATCGGATTGCCCCTCACGAAGGCTCGCCGGAAACCATCGATTCCTCATGCACGATATGATGAGTGAGGGCCTCGTCAAGAACAGCCCAGTCGCGACGCCTGCCCTCGGCAATATCGAAATGCGAAACCGAGGTCATGGGCCTGGGATGGCCACGCCGATGCGGTTCGCCGGCGGATATGCCGATCTGATTTTAACCAGAGTTGTGGGTCGCGCTGGAGCCGGCGCTCCGATTTTATCGCGAGACGATGGCGCTGCACCGCTGTCATGCGTGCCGATGCCAGACCTTGTTGATGATCAGCCATCGGCCGTCGACCTTCAGCAGGGTCAGATAGTCCGTATAACGCGAGCCCGCGAATTCGTCGACGACCTTCACGCTCGCCGCGTCGCCGGTTATCCCGATCATCTCGACATCCATCAAGGGCTGTCTATCCGGCGGCGCCGGCCCCTCCTCCACTATGGTCGAGATGAATGCGTCGCGCGTCAGCCATTCGACGGAGTCCTCGTAATTGCCGACGATCGAGGCGTTCGGATGGAAGGCCTTGCGCAACGCCGCCTCGTTGGCGAAAGCCATGCCGTCGACGTAGAGGTGAACGACCGCGCTGATGGCCTGCTCTTCGGACATTCCTCAATCCTCCATTTCCGGCGGCGGGAATACCTGACACCATTCGCGCGCCGCTTCATGAGGTGGACGCTATGATAGGTAGGGTATCGCAACGGAATTGCGATACCCATCGCCGGGACCGATTGGCCCTGCGGTAAACGGGTGGTCATAGCCTCCTGCAGATACTAGCCTCTCTCCCAACGCAGGAGAACCTGGTGGAGGAAGGATGAGAAAGCCGGCATCAATGAAGTCGCTGGAGGAGCTTGGCCGCGTCCGCCTATCGGAGAACTTCCTCCTGCGGGACTTTCTGCATTCGGAGATTGCCGAATTCTACGGGATCCCGAACATTCCGGACGACCCGAACCTTACGATCGAGGCGGGCCGGAAACTCTGCGAAGAACTGCTGGAGCCGCTGCAGGCGAGTTTCGGCCGTCTGCACATCCGCTCCGCCTATCGGAACCGCGCCGTCAATGCCTTCGGCAATCGCAACAGGCTCAATTGCTCGACCAACGCGGCGACCGCCGCCGACCACATTTGGGACATGCGGAATGGCGACGGCTTGATGGGCGCGACGGCCTGCATCGTCGTTCCCTGGGTCTGGGACCGGGAGCGGCAAGATGGCGGCTGGCAAAGCCTTGCCTGGTGGATCCATGACCACCTTCCCTATGCCTCGCTCTGCTTCTTCCCGAAGCTTTGGGCCTTCAACATCCAGTGGCACGAGCGGCCATGCCGCACGATCCGCAGCTATGCCGAGCCGCGCGGACTCTTGACCAAGCCGGGCATGGCAAATCACGAGGGCAGCCATGCCGCCTTTTATCCCGGCTATCCCCAACCAGAGACGGCGGCCGCACCGGCACTATACCCTGCTATTCGCTGACGTCGTTCAACCGGCGGATCGCCTCGTCCGAAAGCTCGAGTTCTGCCGCCCTGATCAGGCTTGCCAGCTGCTCGACGCTGGTGGCGCTGGCGATCGGCGCTGTCACGCCCTCTCGAGTCATGATCCAGGCAAGCGCGATTTCGGCTTGTTTGGCGCCGCTTTCCTCCGCAATCTTGTCGAGAACGCCGAGAATGCGCATGCCCCGCCCGTCGAGATATTTTTCCACGCCGTTGCCGCGCGCAGACCCTTCGAGGTCCTTGTGCGAGCGGTACTTGCCGGACAGAAAACCTCGGGCGAGACCGAAATAGGTGATGACGCCGATATCTTCGGCGATGCAGAGATTGCGCAAAGGGCCCTCGAAGGACGCCCGGTCGTAGAGATTATATTCGGGCTGAAGCACCGCATAGCGCGGCAGGTCATTCGCCGCGGAAGCGTCAAGCGCCTCTCGCAACTGTGCGGCGTCGAGGTTTGAGGCACCCACCGCACGGATCTTGCCTTGCGAGAGGAGCCTGTCATAGGCGGCGAGCGTTTCCTCATAAGGCGTATCGGGATCCGGCCAATGCGACAGATAGAGATCGATGTAGTCGGTGCGGAGGCGGGTGAGCGAATCCTCGACCGCCTGCATGATCCACCGCCGCGACAGCCCCTTGCGATCCTGCCCGAGTTCCGAGCCGACCTTGGTGATGATGATCGCGTCGTCACGCGCTCGTCCGGATTGCTTCAGCCAGTTGCCGATAATCGTCTCGGACTCCCCGCCCCTGTTGCCCGGCACCCAGGTGGAATAGGCGTCTGCCGTATCGACGGCGTTGAAGCCCGCACCGAAAAAGGCATCGAGCAGCGCGAACGAGGTCTTCTCATCTGCCGTCCAGCCGAAGACGTTGCCGCCGAAGACGAGTGGGGCGATTGAGAGGCCAGTCCGGCCGAGTACTTTTCCATGGCCTCGCTCCATTTGATTGGATGAAACACGTGCGATCGGGAGGATTGTCGGAAAAACATAGGTCAGCTCCCGCAAGAATGACAACGACTGCCGACGGTTTTTCTCGTCCGGTTGCCGCTTGTCTGGGCACGTACCTCGGCTATAGTCTCGCGGGGTCTGACCACGGGAGATCCCGGTCAATCGCAACAGAGGCGGGAGGGAAACCGCTTCCGATCATTCTTCCCGCTCCAGAAGGAGTCTGCCCCATGCTGCGCTTTGGAATTCTGTCGACGGCCAAGATCGGCCGCGAACTCGTCGTGCCCGCCATTCAGGACGCGGAAAATTGCGTCGTCTCGGCGATCGCCAGCCGCGATCCCGCCAAAGCGAAGGCGATGGCCGACCGCTTTTCCGTGCCGCATGCCTTCGGCTCCTATGAGGAGATGCTCGCCTCCGACACGATCGACGCCGTCTACATACCGCTGCCGACCTCCCAGCATGTCGAGTGGGCGATCAAGGCCGCCGACGCCGGCAAGCATGTGCTCTGTGAAAAGCCATTGGCCTTGGAGGCAGCGGAGATCGACGCGGTGATCGCGGCGCGCGACCGCAACAAGGTGTTGATCTCGGAAGCCTATATGGTGACCTACAGCCCCGTCTGGCGGAAGGTGCGCTCCCTGATCGACGAGGGTGCCATCGGCAGGCTCAGGCACGTGCAGGGCGCCTTCACCTATTTCAACCGCGATCCCGCCAACATGCGCAACATTCCCGCGCTCGGCGGCGGCGGCCTGCCGGATATCGGCGTCTATCCGGCAATCACCACCCGCTTCTCAACCGGCAAGGAGCCGCTGCGGGTGCAGGCCAATACCGAGCGCGATCCGGAATTCGGCACCGACGTCTATTCGAGCGTTCGCGCCGACTTCGGCGACTTCGAACTGAGCTTCTACATCTCCACCCAGCTCGCTGCCCGCCAGGTCATGGTCTTCCATGGCGACCAGGGCTATATCGAGGTGAAATCCCCCTTCAATGCCGACCGCTACGGCCGAGAGGAGCTGGAGCTCACCAACCAGGATCATGGTCAATCGCAGCTTTTCCGTTTCCAGGATGCCCGCCAATACCGGCTCGAGGCGGAGGCTTTCTCAAGAGCGGCGCGCGGCGAGGCCGAGGAGGTGGTGACGCTGGAAAGCTCGCGTTTAAATCAGAAGTTCATCGATGCGATCTATCGCGCCAGCGAAAGGGACGGTTGGGAGCCGGTTTGAAGCCGGCTAACGATATCGCCAGGGGCGGACCTACCTTTTTTGGGTCGCGGATCTCAGGAATTGATGAGGAGCATGCCGCCGATGATGAGCACGGCGCCGGCGGCATAGCGAAGCGTGAGCGCCTCGCCGAGGAACACGGCGGCAAAGACGGGGACGAAGCAGAACGTCAGCGCCATGAACGAGTAGGCGAGCGTCAGCGGCACCGATTTCAAGGTGAAGATCCAGATCACCGTGCCGAGTCCATAAAGCGCCAAGGCTGTCAGGAGCGTCGGATTCGAAACGAGCGACACCAGGTCTTGCAGGTTGAGACCGCCCGTCTTGGCGCTGGTCAGCTTGAACAGGATTTGCCCACTCGAGATCAGGACCGGGGTAAAGATCAATCCGAACCAGACCGCCGGCGAGAGATTGAAGGACATCATCGGCGATCTCCCGGCCTCACGCCCCGTCTTCCCGGTATCTGTCTTCCCGGTAGAAGATGTCGCGCCCGATGTCGATGCATTCATGATGCTCCGGCACCGGGTGCATCGCCCTCAGGAAGGAATGCGTATAGGGGAAGAAATTGAAGTGCGGATTAAAGGTATAGCGGTACTCCCGCTCGCGCGGCACGACGATGATCACACGTCGCCGGGCGATGCGCCGAAGCTCTGCTATGGCGCGGCGATAGTCGAGTATATGCTCGATTACATGGGTGCAGACGACCGTGTCGAACTCCCCGTCGGCAAAGGGCAGTTCCTCGATCTTGGCGGCGACATATTCGATGCCGTCGATGGCCGCGGCGTCGTCGATGGCGAAATCGACGCCGGTCAGCCGGCTGACAGCCGGATTTGTGCTTCCGATCCGCCTGAGCAATGCGCCCGTGCCGCAGCCGACGTCGCATATGCTGGAGCCCCGGATCTCCGTCGCAATCTTGCGGATGCAGGCCTCTGAATTGTCCGTGCCTTCGTGCACCCGCGGATGCTTCCGGTAGAGTTCCTCGTATTCGGCAGCCGACAGGAACGGCGCCCGCTCACGGAAGCGGGCCAGATGCGCGATGTGGTCACCCCATGCAAGGCGGGCGATGCCCTTGAAAAGGCGGGAGTCGCGCAGGATCGGCGGAATGACGTCCTCGATGACGAAGCGGATGCGGTTGGTGGTTTCGCGGTTCATCGGCAATGGTCCATATTTTACGCGGCAGTCTTCCCGATCCGGCGCTTCGCAAGCGGAGCGGCGCTCTCCGCCGGCTCCTTTCTTTCGCGCGGCGCCCGCCGGGCGAGCGTCATGTAGTGCATACGCAACTGCTCCGTTCGCGCCCGTGACACCGAGTCGAGGATGAGGCCGGCGGTGAACAGCAGGATGGAGATGAGCAACAGCACCAGCGAGAAGACCCAGGTCGGCAGGCGTGGGACAAACCCCGTTGCGAAATACTCGATCAGCACGGGCACCATGAACAGGAGGCTTGCCGCGAGGAAACCGGCGCCGATCAGGCTGAAGAAGGTGAAGGGGCGCGTCTCCTTCATCAGCATGGCGAACATCCAGAGGATCTTTGCGCCATCCTTGAAGGTCGAGAGCTTCGAATGCGAGCCCTCGGGGCGCCGGCCGTAATCGAGTTCGATTTCGCTGACCGGCAGCTTCAGCCGCGAGGCGTGCACCGACATCTCCGTTTCGATCTCGAAGCCGTTGGAAAGGGCAGGAAAACTCTTCACGAATCGGCGGGAGAACGCCCGGTAGCCGGAAAAAATATCGCTGAAATCCGTGCCGAAGATCGAACGATAGAGAAGATTGAAGAGGCGGTTGCCGAAGGCGTGGCCCTGCCGCCCGGCCTCGACGTGAATGTCGCGGCGCGTGCCGACGACCATGTCGGCCTGCTCGGTCACGAGCGTGAGGATGAGATCCTCCACATCGGCCGGCGAATAGGTGCCGTCGCCGTCGGCCATGATGTAGATGTCCGCCTCGATGTCGGCAAACATGCGCCGCACGACGTGGCCCTTGCCCTGGCGGCGCTCGCGGACGACGCTTGCACCGGCAAGCATTGCCTTGAGCGCCGTGCCGTCGGTGGAATTGTTGTCGTAGACATAGATGCGGGCGGCGGGCAGCGCAGCCTTGAAATTTCGCACCACCTCGCCGATGGTCGAGGCTTCATTGTAGCAGGGCAGGAGGACGGCAACGTCGAGTTGGTCGGACATGGATCGCGGCTCGGTTTGCGGAAATCGTCCCGATCCTACAAGGGCCGCGGTTAACAAGACGCTAGGGGCGCGGAGCAATGCCACGACGTCGCGGTCCTTTGCCAGTTTTACGCTTTCTTGAGCGGCCCCGAATAGGATCGCGGCAGAGTGGCTACAGAGGCGAAGATGCCTTCTTGCCGCTGCAATCACCCCGCGGTGTGGGCCAGCCCAATCGCGACCATGGAGGCGATAGAGGCTTGGCGATCCGATGACAGATTTGATTGGGGCAAGATCCGCATCGGAGGACCTGAGCGCGCGGGTTCCGCCCTGGACGCGGTTGTCCTGGGCGGTGCTTGGCTACGGCCTTTCCGTCGTCGTTTTCCTTTGCGGCAAGATGATACGCGCCGCCGATTACGTCGGGCGAGACAATGACGACGTGATGCGGCTCGTCCAGGTTCGCGATCTCCTGGCCGGGCAGAGCTGGTTCGACCTGACACAGGTCCGACTCGGTCTCGACGGGGGCACATTGATGCACTGGTCGCGCCTCATCGACCTGCCGATCGCCGCTCTTATCACCCTCTTCAAACCATTCGCGGGGGCCGAAAGCGCCGAGGCGATGGCGCTCGCGGTCTGGCCGATGATATTGGTGCTGCCACTCATGGCGGCCATGGGTCTCGCCGGCAGACGGGCCGGCGGCCCGCAATGCATGCATTTCTGCCTCTTCTTCACGGCCATCTTCGTTGTGACCAGCAATCGTTTCCAGGCGGGTTCGATCGATCACCACAATGTGCAACTCGTCCTCGCCGCGGTGATGATCGCCATGCTCGTTGATCGGCAATACCGGGCAGAGAGTTTCGCAATTGCCGGCGTCGCGGCGGCGCTGGCGATCGCCATCGGCGCCGAGACGACGCCTTTTGTCGCCGTGATATGCCTGCTGGTGGCGGTCCTCTGGGCTTGCGAGGGGCAGCGCTTCGCCGCTGCCGCCACGGCTTTCGGAGCGGCACTTGCCACAACGGTGAGCGCTGCATTCTTCCTGACGGTTCCGCCGCATCTCTATGCTGCGGTGACATGCGATAGCCTCTCCCTCGCGTTTTTCTCGCTCTCGGCGCTCGGCGGTGGATTGCTTGCCGTCTCCGCCCTGGCGGCAAGCCGCCTCGGACGGTTCGGACGTTTGCTTGTCCTCGGCCTCAACGGGGTCATCACCGCCGGCTTCGCCCTCGGCATTGCGCCGCAGTGCCTCAAAAATCCGCTCGACGACCTCGATCCGCTGCTCTGGGAACTCTGGCTCGACAACGTGACCGAGGCCCAGTCATTTCTCGCCCTGGCGAGACAAGGATCGGGTGGTCTCGGCGCCTTTTATTTCTCGGGATTCTTTGCGCTCGCGATCTGCGCATGGCGGATCCGGCGCCGCGACCGCGTTGCCCTGCACCTGATCCTTGGTTCACTGGTGCTTGTTACCTGGTGTATCGCGCTGATGCAGGTTCGCGGTGCCGTCTTTTCCAATCTGATCGCCATCCTGCCGGCCTCGCTCCTGCTCGTCGATTTGCGGACGAACTCGATGCGCGAGCGACGGCGAGCCCTTGCCTCTCTCATCTACGCGGTCGCCGTTCTTGTCTCCGTTCCGGCAGTCTGGGCTCTGGCGGGCGAACTGGCTACCAATGGCGCGGCGGATTTGGCCGGCAATGGCGACAGGCGGCAGGGCTGGGGACTCTGCACTTCGGCGGAGGCCATGACGGATCTTCGACAACTCCCCCCCACGCTGGTCGTCGACCCCTCGAATATGGGCGCCTCCATTCTCCGCTTCACCGAGCACCGCGCCCTGAGCGCACCTTACCATAGAAATCCGGAGGGCATGCTGACGGAGCTCCGCATCGGATTGGCTGCGCCCGAGGAGGCAGCCCATATGCTGAGGCGGCTCGGAAATCCGGTGATCGCCTTTTGCGCCAAGGATCCGCAAACGAGGCTGGTCATCGAGAAAGCACACGACGGCCTCTACAGCCAGCTCAATGCCGGCAAGGTCCCGGATTTCCTCGACGCTTTGCCGGTGACGCCCGGTACCGGCCTTAAGCTCTTCCGGCTGAAACACTAATCGACGGGTGTATTGCCGGAAAAACCGTAGATAGGCGCGTCTTGCTGCTGATCTTCCAGGCATCGTCGGCTACAAAGAGCGCATGAGCTCGTTCTTCGATTCCGATTCTCCCAGCAACGTCGCCGAATATTCGGTGTCGGAACTGTCCGGCTCGATCAAGCGCACGATCGAGCAGACCTTCGAGCATGTGCGGGTCCGGGGCGAGATTTCCGGCTATCGCGGCCCGCATTCCTCGGGCCACGCCTATTTTGCGCTCAAGGACGATCGCGCCCGAATCGATGCGGTGATCTGGAAGAGCGCGTTTGCGCGGCTCAGGTTCCGGCCGGAAGAGGGCATGGAGGTGATTGCGACCGGCCGGGTTACGACCTTCCCCGGCTCGTCGAAATACCAGATCGTCATCGAATCGCTCGAGCCGGCAGGCGCCGGCGCGCTGATGGCGCTCCTCGAGGAGCGCAAGCGAAAATTCACGGCCGAGGGCCTGTTCGACGCCGCTCGCAAGAAGCCGCTTCCCTTTATGCCGAGGGTGATCGGCGTTGTGACCTCGCCGACGGGCGCGGTCATCCGCGACATCCTGCATCGGATCGCCGACCGCTTCCCGGTCCAGGTCGTCGTCTGGCCGGTACGGGTCCAGGGCGACGGAGCAGGCGACGAGATTGCCGCCGCCATACAGGGCTTCAATGCCCTGGAACCCGGCGGCCCCATTCCGCGGCCGGACGTGCTGATCGTCGCCCGCGGTGGCGGCAGCCTCGAGGATCTCTGGTGCTTCAACGACGAGGCCGTGGTGCGCGCGGCGGCCGCCTCGGGCATTCCGCTGATCTCGGCCGTCGGCCACGAGACGGATTGGACCTTGATCGACTATGCGGCCGACCAGCGGGCACCGACGCCGACGGGGGCAGCCGAGATGGCCGTACCGGTGAAGGCGGAACTCGAGGCGCAGATCGCAAGTCTCGCCGCTCGCCTCAAGGGCGCGGTCACGCGACAGATGGACCACCGGCGACACGGGCTGCGCGCACTCGCCCGCGCGCTACCTTCGCTCGATCAGCTGCTGGCGCTGCCGCGGCGTCGCTTCGATGAGGTGTCCGCCGGCCTCGGCCGCGGATTGCAGATGAACACGGCCAACAAGCGACGCAGCTTCGAGCGCTCGGCCGCCCATCTGCGCCCGGAGCTCATCAAAACGCGGATCGGCGATCGCCGGCAGCGCGTTTCCGATCTCGTGAGCCGAGCAGAACGGTGCGTCGAACGCCAGCTCGACCGGCGCCAGTCGCGCGTTTCCGCCGCCGATGCTTCGCTGCGAGCGCTGCCTTCGCGCCTCGTCGGACAGATCCATCGTGCCCGGGACCGCGTTTCGAGCCTTGGTTCGCGGGGCGACGCGGCTATTGGGGCGGAGCTGCGCCGCGTGAAAGGCGCGCTCGCCGCGCAGGACCGGGTGCTGCAGTCCCTCTCCTATCGCAACGTGCTCAGACGCGGCTTTGCACTTGTGCGGGACGCCGAGGATGAGCCGGTAAAACACGCGACGGCCGTAAAGCCGGGCATGACCCTCTCCCTGGAGTTTGCCGATGGCCGCGTATCTGCAGTCGCAAGCGAAGGCGACGCACCGCCTACGCCGCCAGCGCCGAAGAAGCGGCCGGCGCGGCCCGCTGAGCCCTCCAAGCAGGGCAGCCTGTTCTGATCTGATCCTGATGGTGCGCGGCGCATCCGAATAGATGCGACCGGTCTCATTCGAAGGCGGAGAGCAGTTTTTTCAATAGCTGGTCAAGCGCCTGCCTGTCGTCGGCCTCAAGACCTTGCAACAGACGGTGCTGGTTCGCGACGTGGGCGGTCACGGCCGTGTCGACGCGTTTCAGGCCTTCGGCGGTCAATGCGATGATCACGCCCCGCCGGTCTTCCGGGTTATCGAGGCGTTCGACAAGGCCCGCCTTTTCCAGCTGGTCGATCCGGTTGGTCATCGTGCCGGAAGTGACCATGGTCGTTGCCAGAAGATCGCCGGGTGAAAGCTGAAAGGGAGGCCCTGACCGCCTGAGCGCCGCCAGCACATCGAAACTCGCCGAGGTCAGGCCGTGCTCGGCAAAGACCTTATCCACCTCGCGGGCGAGATGGGCACGGAGCCGCGCGAGCCGGCCGAGCAGGCCCATGGCCGATACGTCGAGATCCGGCCGCTCCCGATTCCATTGCGTCAGGATTTTGTCGACGTGATCCATCAACCCACCTTCTTGGCCCGTTCCTAGCCGCGATTTATCTTGACGTCAAGATAAAATGCGTCATGATAGATTTATCTTGACGTAGAGATTCTTGAGGTGAATACAATGGAGACGAGGCGAAGCTTCGATGTCGCGCTCACTTCCGTCGCACCGGCGATCTGGGGAAGCACCTATCTGGTTACGACCGAGTTCCTGCCTGCCGACTACCCGTTGACGGTTGCGATGCTGAGGGCGCTGCCTGCAGGCCTCCTGCTTCTGCTTATCGTGAGAGAGATGCCAAGAGGCGTCTGGTGGGCCCGCAGTTTCCTGCTCGGTGCGCTCAACTTCGCCTTTTTCTGGGCGATGCTGTTCGTCTCCGCCTACCGCCTACCCGGCGGCGTCGCCGCCACTGTCGGCGCCATCCAGCCGCTAATCGTCGTGGGCCTGTCACGACTGGTGCTCGGCTCACCGATCCGGCTCGTGAGCGTGGCGGCAGGTCTTGCCGGGATGGGCGGCGTCGCTCTTCTCGTGCTCACACCGCAGGCGAGCCTCGATCCGATAGGAGTCGTCGCCGGCCTTTCCGGCGCCGTCTCCATGGCCATCGGCACGGTGCTTGCGCGCCATTGGGCGCCGCCAGTTACCGCTCTGACTTTCACAGCGTGGCAACTGGCCGCCGGCGGACTGCTGCTGGTGCCGGTGGCGCTCTTCTTCGAGCCGGCGCTGCCGCCGCTTACGGCCACGAATCTATGGGGCTTTGGCTATCTCGGCCTGATCGGCGCCGCGTTTACCTATCTTCTCTGGTTCCGCGGCCTCGCTCGGCTGGAACCGTCCCAGGTCGCACCGCTCGGCTTCCTGAGCCCCGTCGTTGCAATCCTGCTCGGCTGGAGCGTGCTCGGCCAGGAGCTTACGATCGTGCAATCGCTCGGCATCGTCGTCGTATTCGCGAGCGTCTGGCTGAGCCAACAGACCCAGAGGGTTCCCCGACCCGCCCCGCTTCACGCATCGCCTGCCGCGCCTGGGCACGCCGCGGCCCACAGATCGTGAGGCCTTTAAGGCTTATGCCCACTCGCCCTTGCGCATCACCGGCACACGAGCGCCATCGCTGCGAACGCCGTCGATATCGACTTCGCCGGAGCCGATCATCCAGTCGATATGGATAAGGCTCGAATTGCCGCCCTGGGCGCTGATCTGCTCCTGGCTGAGATTGGCGCCGTCGAGAAAGCACTTCGCATAGCACTGGCCGAGCGCAATGTGGCAGGACGCGTTCTCGTCGAAGAGCGTGTTGTAGAAGAGGATGCCGCTTGCCGAGATCGGCGAGGAATGCGCCACCAGCGCCACTTCGCCGAGCCGGCGGGCGCCTTCGTCGGTGTCGAGCACCCTCTTCAGCACCTCCTCGCCGCGCGTGGCCCTGGCCTCGACGATGCGGCCGCCTTCGAAGCGCACCTCGATATTGTCGATCAGCGTACCCTGGTGCGAAAGCGGCTTGGTGCTCGATACATGCCCTTCGACGCGCAAGGCATGCGGCGTCGTGAAGACTTCCTCGGTCGGGATGTTCGGATTGCAGGTGATGCCGTTCTTGGCGGTGGAGGCACCGCCGTGCCACTCATGGCCGTCCGCCAGCCCGACGACCAGGTCCGTGCCGGGGCCGGTGAAATGCAGGGCCGCAAAACGTTCCTCGTTCAGCCAGGACGAACGTCGGCGGAGATTGCCATTGTGCTCTTCCCAGGCTGCGACCGGGTCGTCCACGTCGACGCGGGAGGCCGCGAAGATGGCGTTCGCGAGCTTCTCGACGGCGACCGCCTCGGGATCGTCAGGGAAGACCTGCCGCGCCCAGGAGGGATTCGGATAGGAGACGATGTTCCAGTTGATGTCGAAGTTCGAAATTTTCTCGAGCGCCGGCTTGTAGGCCGTCGAATTCGCCCTGTTGGCGCGCGCGACCTTCTGGGGGTCCTGCGAGGCGAGGAGCATCGGATTGTCGCCGGCGATTGCAAGCCGCGCCGCGCCATTGGCAAAGGCCCTGGCCATCCCCTCGTAGAGCCAGTCGCTCGCCCGGTCGAAACTCTCGTCCGGCGCATGGGTATAGCGAGCCAGCGTCGCCTCCTCATCCGCATAGAACGTCGTCACCAGCCCGGCGCCGGCCTTGTAGGCGTGCTTAGTGATGAGGCGGGCCAGCGGCAATGCGGCGATCGGTGCCGTCAGCACCAGGTCCTGGCCTCGCTGCAGCTGCAGGCCGACCTTGACGGCGACCTCCGCGAGTTTTTCAAGCTTCAAGGGATCGACAGGGCTTTTGGCGGTTTGAAGGGGGGCGTTCATGGCTGCTCCTGCTCTTCTTAACGGTATCATCGCGGTTTTAGACCGCTTCCACGCAAAACAGAAGCTCTCCCTTCACCCATAACCTCAGGCGGCGATCTTTCGTGCCTTGAGCAAGGCTGCATCGTGCCTTTTCAGGAATGCCAGCAGTCGTTCGGGGTAATCCTCTGTGACCGCCGTTACCACGCTCGGCCGGGCCGACAGCGCTTGGCGCCAGCCGCGAAGGCGCGGCAGACCGTGAAAGACGCCATGGTCCGAGATACGATCGAACACGTCGAAGTAACGGAAAATCGGGGCGAAGACGGCGTCGACCAGGCTGAAACCGACACCGGCAAAATAGGGCCCGTCGCCAAGCTCCGCCTCGACGGTCGCGAATTTGGACCGAAGAGCCTTCTGCTTGGTCTCGAGCGTCTCGGCGTCCTGCGTGGTCTCAAATATCCAGAGATCGGACAGAATGGACGAGCCGAACTCCATCCAGCCCCGATGCCGTGCCCTGTTCAGTGGCTCTGACGGATGCAGTTTCGCTCCCGGGAGGGCTTCTTCCAGATATTCGCAGATCACCGAGCTTTCGAAGAGGATCGCCTCCCCGCCCTCCTGCGGCACGCGCAGCAGCGGCACCTTGTCGAGCGGCGAGATCTTCAGGAACCAGTCGGGTTTGTCGGCAAGATCGATATGGACACGCTCGAATGCAACGCCTTTCTCCGCAAGCGCAATGGCGGCGCGCTGCACATAGGGGCAGAGATGGTGGCTGATCAGGGTCAGATGCGCGTTCATTTGAGGTCTCCTAATATATATGCATCTGCATCTATTGATAAGCCGACTTGCAAAATCCGTCAAGATAAATGTAATTGCATCTATGAAAGAGGAAGAAATCTCAGTGCCGACCATGGCGACGACAGAGGCCTGGATCGGGCTCATGCGAGCGCAGCAGCGCGTCCTCGCGGCGATCGAGAAGGATTTCAAGACGGCGGGGCTGCCGCCGCTCGGCTGGTATGATGTGCTTTGGGAGCTGGCGAAGGCGGAAGACGGCCGGTTGCGTCCCTTCGAGATCGAAGCCCGGACGCTGCTTGCCCAGTACAATCTCTCGCGGCTGATCGACCGGCTGGAGAGAGAGGGGCTGGTGCGTCGCGAAGCTTTCGACGAGGACGGCCGAGGCCAATGGGTCGTGATCACCGAGGCCGGCCGGGCCATGCAGGCGCGCATCTGGCAGACCTACGCGCAGTCAATCGAACGACATGTCGGCGCAAGGCTCAGCGAAGGCGAGGCGCGTGAACTGGCGGCCTTGCTTTCCCGCTTCAAGTAATGTCGATCAAGCGATCAGCGGAGCGGCAATTGCCTGCAGAACCGCCTGCGCATCCTTCGGTGAAAGCCGCACCTGCAGCCCTCTTTGGCCGCCATTGATGTAGACCAGCGCCTCGGCAAACGCCGCTTCCTCGATCGCGGCCGGAACGATCTTCCGCTGGCCGAAGGGGCTGATGCCGCCAACGTGATAGCCGGTGAGGCGCTCGGCATCGGCAGGCTTCATCATGTTGGCCGATTTGCCCCCGAAGGCGGCGGCGAGCTTCTTCATGCTCACCTCCTGGTCCGAAGGCACGATACAGCAGACGGACTTGCCGTCCACCTCCGCCATCAGCGTTTTCAAAACGCGCGACGGATCCTCGCCGAGCGCTTCCGCCGCCTGCAACCCGACCCGCTCGGCCCCGGGATCGTAGTCATAGCTGTGAGTGGTAAAGGCGATACCGGCCTTTGCGAGCGCTTGGGTTGCACGGGTCGTCTTCGACATGACCTGTCCCCTATGCCCTGTTGGAGAGGCGGGATGCGGACGAACAGACGCGCATCCTTCCGCTCATCCCGCTCATGCCCCGAACTGGGCTTCGTAGAGTTCCGGCTTGAAACCGACAAGCAGCTTGCCTTCCACCTCCAGCACCGGGCGCTTGATCATCGACGGCTGCTTCTGCATCAGCGCGATTGCCTTGTCCGCCGTCAGCTCCTGCTTCTCGGCGTCGTCGAGCTTGCGGAAGGTCGTGCCGCCACGGTTCAGCACCGTCTCCCAGCCAAGCTCCGCGCACCAGCGCTCGAGTTGGCTGCGGTCGATTCCCTCGGCCTTGTAGTCATGGAACCGGTAGACGGTCCCGCGGCCATCGAGCCAGCTCCGCGCCTTCTTCATCGTGTCGCAGTTCTTGATGCCGTAGATCGTGACCACCATTGCCATAACCTCTTCATTGCGCTGTACGCCACAGTGCCGCGCGTCCTATCACACGCGCAAAGGCCGCTATAGCACTTTGAGTCGTGGCGTGACTTTGTCCATAAATGAAGCGGTAGCGGTGGGGAAGGCAAGAGAAAAGGGCCGCAAAATCAAGTCACACCGACATAGCGGCCGGGCTTGTGGTTGATCGCCAGCATGAGGTTCACCACCGTTGCACCGACGATGGAGAGGGCAAGGTTTGCCGGCGGCAGGACGAAGGCGGCGGCCGTGAGGATCGCCAGATCGACGCCGAGCTGGAAATAGCCGGCGCGGATACCGCATCTTTCCTGCAAGTAAATCGCGAGGATGTTGATGCCACCAAGGCCGGTGCGGTGTCTGAAGAGGATGAGCAGGCCCATTCCCATCAAGGCGCCGCCGGCGATGGTGGCGTAGACCGGATCGAGCCGGGCGAACTCGACCCACCCGGCCGTCAGGCGGGTGAAGAGCGAGACGAGACTGACGGCGACGAAGGTTCTGAGCGCGAAGAGCCAGCCGAGCCGTTTGATCGCGAGCAGGTAGAAGGGCAGGTTGACGAGCGAGAACATCAGCCAGAAGCTTGAGCCGGTCGCGTATTGCAGAAGCAGCGCCAGCCCGGCGGTGCTGCCGGTCAGCAGCACCGCCTTGCTGTAGATCACCACGCCGAGCGACACGACAAGAGCACCGGTCAGGATAGCGAGCAGGTCCTCGTAAAGCCGGTGGCGGTCCACCGCCACGGCGTCGGCAGCTGTCTTGTCCAGGGTTCCCATGCAGGCGCAACCGCTCAGAGGCTCATGAACTTGCCGACGACATCGTCGACTTCCGCGGTCTTCAACCCGGCAATATTGATGCGGCCGGAGCCAGGCATATAGATGCCGTGTTCCGTCCGCAGACGCATCACCTCCGCTTCCGTCAAGGGCAGCATGGAGAACATGCCCTCCTGGTCGGCGATCGCGCCCAGGTTCTGCCAGCGAGACCTGAGCCCCTCGGCAAGCGCCCGGCGGATGCCGGTCATGCGCTGGCGCATGCCTTCCAGTTCTTCCGCCCAGTCGCGGGCGAGCGCCGGGTCGGAGAGGATCGTACGCACGACCGCGGCGCCGTGATCCGGCGGCATCGAATAGCTGGTACGGGCAAGGCCGGCGAGATTGGAGCGCACCGTGTCGGCGGCCGCCGGCGAGGTGGTTGGCGCGAAGATCGCTCCGGTGCGCTCGCGGTAGAGCCCGAAGGATTTCGAGCAGGAGACGGCGACGAGCGCTTCGGGAACGACGGTCAAAAGGTGCCTGAGACCGGCGACGTCCGGATCGGCGCCGCGACCGAATCCCTGATAGGCAAGATCGAAGAGCGGCAACAGGCCGCGCTCGGCGGCAAGAGCGGCGATCTCCAACCATTGCGGCTGGCTCAGCACGCCGCCGGTCGGGTTGTGGCAGCTCGCATGAAGGAGCACCGCGTCGCCGGCCGCCGCCCCTTCGAACGCCCTGACGACATTGTCGAAGAGGACCGACTGCGAGGGAATGTCGAAAAAGTCATAGGTCGCGATTTCGAGTCCGGCCGCCTTGAAGATCGGCGCATGGTTCGGCCAGCTCGGCAAGCCCAGCCATATCCTCCGACCACCCATGCGATGAATGAGATCCGCCGCCAGCCGAAGCGCTCCCGAGCCGCCGGGCGTCTGCACGCCCGCCACATGGCTCCGCTCGACGGTGTCGCCGCCGACGAGCGCCCAGAGATGATCGAGAAAGACCAGATCGCCTTCCGGACCGACATAGGCCTTCGTATCCTGTGCCTCCAAGAGCCGCTTCTCCGCCGCCTTGACGGCGCGGAAGATCGGCGTGCGCCCGGTTTCGTCCCGATAGACTCCGACGCCGAGGTCCACTTTGCCAGGGCGTTCGTCCTTTCGGAAGAGGCCGATCAGGGCCAGCAACGGATCGTCTGGTTGGCGGGCGAGTGTATCGAACATGCTGGTATTCCCTCCAGAAACTCAAGGACTTGAATAGTCCTCTCGGGGCGGCGCGAAGGCAAGGCCGCATCGGCCGCCTGTCCGCCTCCTCTCTAAATCCGGCCGGACGCAAATTCGACAATGAATTTGTCTTTTCAGCAAATTGGATTTAGTTATTTTTGCCTGCATCTGCATTGTATCTTACTTCCATTTGCTCAAACGAACCGGAGTCGCTTTCGATGGAACGCGGACGAACGGAACTGGATGCCACCGACCGGCGGATCATCGCCCTGCTGGTCGAGGACGCATCGCGGAGCAATAACGAACTGGCGGAGAAGGTGGGGCTTTCACCCGCACCTCTCTCGCGGCGGCTGGCGCGCCTTTATGCGTCCGGCGTGATCCGCCAGACGGTCGTGGTGGACCAAAAGGCGCTCGGGATCGGTTTTCAGGCCTTTGTCGAGGTGACCCTGGAGCGAACAGCCAGCAAGGTCGGGCAACGCTTCATCGAACTCGTCTCCCGCATGCCGGAGGTAGTCGAGTGCCATACGGTCGCGGGCGACTTCGATTTCCTGCTGAAGATCGCCGTGCGGGATGTCGCCGATTACAAACGCCTGCTCTGGAGCAAGTTCGAGGATATGGCGGAGATCAAGACCCTTCGCTCGACCATCCTGCTCGACAGCCCGAAGACAGGCGCCCACGCGCTGCCATGGTAGTCGCCACGAAACGAAAAGACGGCGGAAGGCGGGAGGGGGCGAACACAACAGAGGTCCGCCCCACCTTCAACCAAACTTTCAGGCGCGGAGCACGCCGCCGGTGGATTTGGCGACATTGGCGACGATCCGGGACGTCAGTTCCTCGAAATCCTCGTCCGTCAGCGTCCGTTCGAGCGGCTGGATCGTCACTTCGATCGCCACCGACTTCTTGCCTTCGCCAACCGACGTCCCTTCGAAGACGTCGAAGACGTTGACACCTGTCACTAGCTTGCGGTCGGCCCCGGATGCGGCGCGGATGATCGCGGCCGCTTCGACCGCCTTGTCCACGACAAAGGCGAAGTCTCGCTTGACCGCCTGAAAGGGCGAAAGCTCCAGCGCTGGCTTCGTGCGCGTCGCCTTCCTCTTCGGTTCCGGCATGGCATCGATATAGATCTCGAAGCCGCAAAGCGGGCCCGAGACGTCGAGGGCGTCAAGCGTCTTCGGGTGGAACTCGCCGAAGGCGCCGAGCACAATCTTCGGACCGAGCTTGATCGTGGCCGAACGGCCCGGATGATACCAGGAGGGACCGCCGGCTTCGAACTGGACATTGGCCATAGGCACGCCGCAGGCTTCGAGCACGGCAATGGCGTCGGCCTTGGCATCGAAGACGTCGACCGGCTTGCCGCCGCCCTTCGCCGCATTCGACCAGAGCCGGCCGGCGCCGTTGAGCGAGGCGGTGCCACGGCGGATGCCGCCGGCGACGCGACGTTGCGCCTCGGGCGTATCACCCTCATAGGTGCCGGAGACCTCGAACACCGCGACGTCGCCATAGCCCTTGTCGGCATTGCGCTGCGCGGCGGTCAAAAGCCCCGGCAGCAGCGAGGGTCGCATGTCGGACATGTCCGCGGCGATCGGGTTCGCAAGCTTCAGCGCCGGCTGGCCCCCGCCGAAGTGCTTCGCTTGCTCCTCCGAGATGAAGGACCAGGTGACCGCTTCCAGCATGCCGCGGCTGGCGAGTGCGCGGCGCGCCTGCCGGGTGCGGATCTGCAGCGTCGTCAGGATCTTGCCGTTGACGGCATTGTGGCTCGGCAGCGGCGCGGCAAGGATGTTGTCGACGCCATGGATGCGCATGACTTCTTCAACCAGATCCGCCTTGCCGTCGACGTCCGGCCGCCAGGAGGGAACGGTGACGCTCAAGCGCTCGCCGGAGCCCTCGACGCCGAAGCCCAGCTTCTCGAGGATCGAGACGCTCTCTTCGGAGGAGACCTCGAGACCCGTCAGGCGCTTCACTTCCGAGATCGGGAAGTCGACGCGCTTCGGCTCATGGCCTTCGTAGCCGACGACGTCCAGCTTTGCCGCGGTGCCGCCGCAGAGCTCCAGCACCAGTTCCGTCGCCCTTTCAATGCCCGGCACCATGTATTCCGGGTCGACGCCGCGCTCGAAACGGTAGCGCGCATCGGTGATGATGCCGAGGGTGCGGCCTGTCTTGGCGATGTTCATCGGGTCCCAGAGGGCCGATTCGATCAGTACGTCGGTGGTCGCCTCGTCGCAGCCGGAGTGCTCGCCGCCCATGATGCCGCCGATCGATTCGATGTCGTCCTCGTCGGCGATCACCACATTGGCCGGCGTGAGCGAATATTCGCGGCCGTCGAGCGCGAGCACTTTCTCGCCCTCCTTCGCCCGCCGTACCGTGAGGTTGCCGATGACCTTGGCTGCATCGAAGACGTGCAGCGGGCGGCCCTGGTCGAAGGTCATATAGTTGGTGATGTCGACCAACGCGTTGATAGGCCTGAGGCCAATTGCGGTCAGCCGCTGGCGCATCCAGGCGGGGCTGGAACCGTTCCTGACGCCGCGCACGAGGCGGAGCGCGAAGCCGGGGCAGAGATGTTTGTCTTCGCCGAGGTCGAGTCGCACCTTCACCGGCGTTTCGCCTTCGACCGGGAAGGACGGCGCCGGCCGCGTCTTCAGGGTGCCGAGGCCGGAGGCGGCGAGATCGCGGGCAATGCCGTGGACGCTGGTGCAATCCGGCCGGTTCGGCGTCAGGTTGATCTCGATGACCGGGTCGTCGAGGCCCGCATAGACCGCGTAACTCGTGCCGACCGGCGCGTCTTCGGGCAGGTCTATGATGCCGGTATGGTCCTCGGATATCTCAAGCTCCTTCTCCGAGCACATCATGCCGCGGCTTTCGACACCGCGGATATTGCCCACCGAGAGCGTAACCGCGATGCCGGGCACATAGGTGCCGGGGGCGGCAAAGGCGCCGACGAGGCCGGTACGCGCGTTCGGCGCGCCGCAGACGACCTGCACCGGCTCGCCGGAGCCGGTGTCGACCTTCAGCACCCTCAACTTGTCGGCGTTCGGGTGCTGCTCGGCCGAGATGACCCTGGCGATGACGAAGGGTTTGAAGGCGGCCTTGTCGTCGACATCCTCCACTTCGAGCCCGATCATCGTCAGGCGGGCGCAGATTTCCTCGAGCGAGGCGTCGGTTTCCAGATGGTCCTTCAGCCAGGAAAGCGTGAACTTCATGATTTCACCTGTGTCCTAGAGCATTTTGCAGTCAGGGGGATCACCTGACGTTGCACAAATGCGGTAATACAAATCGATAGGGCGGGCAGTGCGAACGTCTGTGAGCGCATCCCGCCCTAAGAGAACGTGCGCGGGCGATCACGCCGAAAGGCCGCCGAAGAGCGTCGGCATGTCGAGCGGACGGAAGCCGTAATGGGTCATCCAGCGGACATCGGCATTGAAGAAGTCGCGCAGGTCCGGCATGCCATATTTCAGCATGGCAATGCGGTCGAGGCCCATGCCCCAGGCAAAGCCCTGATATTCGTCCGGATCGAGCCCGCCGGCCTTCAGCACGTTCGGATGCACCATGCCGCAGCCGAGAATCTCCATCCAGTCCTTGCCTTCGCCGAACTTGACGATCGGGCCGGAACGGTCGCACTGGATGTCGACCTCGAAGGAAGGCTCGGTAAAGGGGAAGAAGGACGGGCGGAAGCGCATCGTCACCTGGTCTACCTCGAAGAAGGCCTTGCAGAATTCTTCCAGCACCCAGCGCATGTTGGCGACGTTCGCGGTCTTGTCGATCACTAGTCCCTCCACCTGATGGAACATCGGCGAATGGGTGGCATCGGAATCCTGTCGGTAGGTCTTGCCGGGGATGATGATGCGGATCGGCGGCTCCTGCGCCTCCATCGTGCGCACCTGCACCGGCGAGGTGTGGGTGCGCAGCACCTTGCGTTCGCCCTTCTCGTCCGGCTCGAAGAAGAAGGTGTCGTGCATCTCGCGGGCGGGATGGCCTTCCGGGAAGTTCAGGGCGGTGAAATTGTAGTAATCCGTCTCGATGTCCGGCCCTTCGGCGATCGAGAAGCCCATGTCGCCGAAGATGGCGGTGATCTCGTCGACGATCTGGCTGATCGGATGGATGCGGCCGCGCTCGGCCGGCGATGAGCGCACGGGCAGGCTGATGTCGACCGTCTCTCGTGCCAGCCGCTCGGCAATCGCAGCATCCTTCAGAGCCGATTTGCGGGCGGAGATCGCCTCCGTCACAGTGGTCTTCAGCGCATTGATCCGGGCGCCGCGCGTCTGGCGCTCTTCCGGGCTCATCGTGCCGAGCGTCTTCAGGAGTTCGGAAATCGAACCCTTCTTGCCGAGCGCGCCGACGCGCACCGCCTCGATCGCCCCTTCGTCGCCGGCGGCATCGATTTCCGCCAGCAATCTCCGTTCCAATGTTTCCAATTCGCTCATTCTGTCCTGCCTCGATGCGGGAATGGTTCGGTGTATCGGTTCAATTCTCAGCAGTGCGATCGCATCAATCGCGGGCGATGCGCCGAATAAGAAAAACCCGCGCCAGCCCTGCCAGCGCGGGTTTCCCAACAATTTTTAGAAACGGTCTTGGGAAAACGCTGGCTTAACGGACAGCGCTTTCAAACTCGTTTGCCGTGCCGGCTTCCTTGAGATAGGCGAGCGCCTTCTTGGCGGCTTCGACGAGCGCCGTGAATGCAACCGTCTCATGGATCGCCATGTCGGAGAGAACCTTGCGGTCGATCTCGATGCCGGCCTTGTTCAGGCCGTCGATGAAGCGGCCGTATGTCAGCCCGTGCTCGCGCACGGCGGCGTTGATGCGCTGGATCCAGAGCGCACGGAAATTGCGCTTGTTGACCTTGCGGTCGCGGTAGGCGTACTGCTTGGAACGGTCCACCGCAGCCTTGGCGGCGCGGATGGTGTTTTTGCGGCGGCCGTAGAAGCCCTTGGCGGCCTTCAGCGTCTTCTTGTGCTTGGCGTGGGCGGTTACGCCGCGTTTTACACGTGCCATGTCATGATCTCCTTAGTATCCAATATGCCTGACGTCTCAGAGACCGTTGGGCAGGTAGTTCTTGATGACCTTCTTGCCATCTGCTTCGGCGAGAACCATGGTTCCGCGCGCGTCGCGAATGAACTTGTTGGTACGCTTGATCATGCCGTGGCGCTTGCCGGCAGCCTGCGCCTTGACTTTGCCCGAGGCGGTGATCTTGAACCGCTTCTTGGCAGACGATTTCGTCTTCATCTTGGGCATTTTGCTACTCCATTGTTCTTCGTTGTCGAAACGGGCAGACGTGGGCCCGTCTCCAGCGTTAAGAACGGCCACGGCATGCCCTGCCGGACCGTTCGGACGGGGGCTTATACCCGCCCCTCCGGAAAAACGCAACCCGGCTGCAGAAGAAGCCGGGCTACTGCATGTCTCCTTAAAATCGGCCGTGATTTCAAGGACGAGGACATGCCGTAATTTGAGGTGCTGGAGCGACATTTGCGCCCGACAAGAGGCGCGGCGCGGCAGGCACAGATCCCCCGGCCGGAACAAGCGCTCGAAGCGCCGTAAACGCACGCTCCAATCTGTCGGAGCCCATGAAAAAGCCGCCCGGAGGCGGCCTTCATCATCTCGCTCCTGCTCAACTGCATGCCTCGTTAAATCGACCCCCTATTCGAGGCCAAAGACATGCAGCAGTTCGAGGTGCTACCGCGACCTTTGCGCATCCCATCAAGACGCGCGGCGCTGTCGCGCGACAAGCATCGGCGCCGATCACTTCGGCGCCAGCACCATCATCATCTGCCGGCCTTCGAGCTTCGGCTCGGCTTCGACCTTGGCGATCGCCTGGGTGTCGTCCTTGACCTGCATCAGAAGCTTCATGCCGAGTTCCTGGTGGGCCATTTCGCGACCGCGGAACTTCAGCGTCACCTTGACCTTGTCGCCTTCCTCGAAGAAGCGGTTCATGGCCTTCATCTTCACCTCGTAATCATGGGTGTCGATGTTCGGGCGCATCTTGATTTCCTTGATCTCGACGATCTTCTGCTTCTTGCGCGCCTCGGCGGCCTTCTTCTGGTTTGCGTATTTCAGCTTCCCAAGATCGAGAATCTTGCACACCGGCGGATCAGAGTTCGGTGCGATCTCCACCAGATCGAGACCGGCCTCGTCCGCCATTCGGAGCGCCTGGTCGATCGGAACGATGCCATGGTTCTGGCCTTCGGCATCGATGAGCTGGACCCGGGGAACCCGGATTTCCTTGTTTGCGCGAGGCCCTTCTTTTACTGGGGCGTCCGCTTTGAACGGTCTGCGAATGGTCGTACTCTCCTCGAGCTGTTTACGTACTAATGGTGCAAAAACGGTCAGCGCGATTTCAAACGATGCGCTTGAAACAGTCACCGACGGCAATGTGTGAATTGCGGCTCCAGAGTCAATAGCATGGTGCGCAGGGAAAATCACCACCTGTCGAAGCGTTGGCGAATCTGTTTTAGAAGAAAATCCGCTCGAAGCGGATGCGTTCGGGCGAGACGGAGCAAAAGGGAGCGCGATTTTCCGCCTTCTCCCGGCTCCGGTTCGGGCCGGGTCCGATCGACCCGGCGCATCGCGGTCCAAAGGGAGATGTGCCATGTCAGCGACGCCGATCGAACCCGAAATCTCGCGGATGGAGGTGGGCAAGGACGCCTCGTTGCGGGTGATCGCCATGCGCATCTTCCGCGCCGAACCCGCTTCGGCGTTTCCCGCCCTCATCTGGCTCGGCGGCTATCGCTCCGACATGACCGGCACCAAGGCCGTCGAGGTGGAGCGCCACGCCCGCGCCGTCGGAGCCGATTGCATCCGATTCGATTATTCCGGCCACGGCGCCTCCGGCGGCGAGTTCAGGGACGGCACGATTTCGCGCTGGCTGGAGGAAGGCCTCGCAGTCGTCGACCATGCGACGAGCGGACGCGTGATCCTCATCGGCTCGTCCATGGGCGCCTGGGTCGCACTCCGCCTTGTCGAGGAACTCCGGCGCCGCGGCGAGGGCCAGCGGGTTGCCGGCCTCGTGCTGATCGCCCCTGCCCCGGATTTCACCGCCGAGCTGATCGAACCCAACCTCACCGAAGCCGAAAAGGCGTCCCTTGCCGAGCAAGGCTATTTCGAGGAGCCGTCGGAATACAGTCCCGAGCCCAATATCTTCACCCGCGCCCTCATCGAGGACGGCCGAGACAACCGGGTGATGAACGGGCCGATCGAAACCGGCTGCCCGGTGCACATTCTCCAGGGCATGCGCGATCCGGATGTCCCCTACACGCACGCGCTCAGGCTGATGGAGCACATGCCGTCCGACGATGTGGTGATGACCCTGATCCGCGATGGCGACCATCGGTTGTCGCGAGAGGAAGACATTGCCAAACTGAAACAGGCGATCGACTCGCTCATCGCCAAGGCCTGATCGGCCGCCGGACGCCCCGTCAGGAATTTCACCTGCTGCTGAAAACCCCTCCGAAGCGCTGGGGCGCAAAGGCCTTGCGCGCATTTTGGTTGGGGCGCTTAACCATAAAGTACAATCCGCCATTCAGCCGATTGACACCGAGGATCAGACTATATTAACTCTTTGTTAACGATTAGAACAGCGTCAGGGGAAATCCTAAAAAAGCTGTCATCAACTCAGGATTGCGCGACAAGGCGGGAACAGCAGGTCGCGTTGCAGGGGATTTGTATGGCAATTTGGAATGGGGTTAAGACAAGCGTAGCTGGACTCTGCGCAATTTTCCTTTCGGCAAACATGGCAATTCCTGCGCAGGCGGGTGCTTCTCCCTGGATGCAGACCGGTTCGGCGACCTCGCAGCCGATCGGGCATTACGAGTTCTGCCAGAGACACAAGAGCGAATGCAGCGTCCGGTCGCGCACTGGGGTGGCCCCGCGTGTCACCGCCGGCGGCTGGGCCGTCATCCGGCAGGTGAACGCCTCGGTCAATCGCGCGATCGTAGCGATGACCGATCAGGAACTCCATGGCAGGGAGGAAATCTGGTCCTATCCCAATGGACGGGGTGACTGCGAGGATTTCGCCCTCGAGAAGCGCAGACGCTTGATGCAGAAAGGTTTTTCCGCGGGCGACCTGCTGTTGACCGTCGTGCGCAAGCCGGATGGCGAGGGACACGCGGTTTTGACGGTGCGCACCGCCCAGGGCGACTTCATCCTCGACAATCTCTCCAGTGGCGTGAAGCTCTGGACCCAGACTCCCTATCGTTTTCTCAAGCGCCAGGCCACGCGCCATAGCGGCCATTGGGTCACGATTGACAACAGTGCGGAAGTGCTTGTCGGCTCCGTCGGCCAGTAAGGGACGTTACATTGAGGGGATGTCGAAAAAGGGCCGGTCGTCGGCCCTTTTTCATGTCCCGCATCGTCAGGCGTTACCAATAACAACGCCAGCCGCGAGCACCAGGCCGCCGCCGAGCACGACCTGGAAGGCAGCCCGAAGGAACGGCGTCTCCATATAGCGGTTCTGGATGAAGGCGATCGCCCAGAGCTCGAAGAAGACGATGACGATAGCGGTGACCGTCGCCGTCCAGAAATGCGGAATGAGATAGGGCAGCGCATGGCCAAGGCCGCCCAGCGCCGTCATGATGCCAGAAGCCAGGCCGCGCTTGACCGGTGAGCCGCGGCCCGAAAGCCTGCCGTCGTCATGCGCGGCTTCGGTGAAGCCCATGGAAATGCCGGCGCCGACCGAGGCGGAGAGCCCGACCAGGAAGGTCTGCCACGTGTCCTGCGTGGCGAAGGCGGCGGCGAAGATCGGCGCGAGCGTCGAAACAGAGCCGTCCATCAGTCCGGCGACGCCCGGCTGGACATAGGTGAGGATGAATTGCCGGCGGGACACGTGGTCTTCCGCGTCGCGTATGTCCTTGGGCGTATGCTCCTCGCCAAGCCGGCGGGCGAGCGATTCATGCGCCTTCTCGGCGATTGCGAGGTCCCCTAGAAGCTTGCGCGTCGCCGCATCCCGGCTGCGCGCTGCCGCCTCCAGATAGAAGCGATGCGCCGCCGCCTCCATCGCCTCGGCCTCTTCGCGCGCCTTTTCGATCGGCATTTCGGCGATCAGCCAATCGGGCTTGCGCTCCGGAAAATCGCGCACATGCTCGCGGCGGATGAGCGGAATGCGGTCGCCGAAACGGGCGACATGCAGGTCGATCAGGGCTTGGCGATGTCGGCTTTCCTCCTCCGCCATTTCCTGGAAGACACTGGCCGAGTGCGGATATTTTTCGCGAAGCGCATCCGAATAGGCGAGATAGATGCGGCCGTCGTCCTCTTCCGCCGAAATGGCGAGCGCAAGGATTTCCTGTTCGCTCAGGGAGAGGAACGGGCGTTTCGAGCGGGAGAAAAAGCGGGCAAGCATCGAAAGCCTTCTTTAGAATTATTCTAAAGAATTAGGCTCCATCCCCTTGGGCGTCAAGTCGGCTCCCCTGGCGCTCGGCTCAAATCGAGAGATCGAGGGCCTTTTCCTGCTCCAGATAGGCGCGCTGCCGGTCGGTGATGTAGTCGCGGACGATCGGCGCCGCATCACGCGAACGCGACAATTGCATGTGGAACACGAGCTGGCTGCCGGTGCGGAACATCATTTCCGCGCTGATCAGGTAGAATTCCCACATGCGGGCGAAGCGCTCGTCATACATCGCGACCACCTTGTCGCGGTTTTTCTCGAACCGTTCGCACCAGTGGGCGAGCGTGGTCGCATAATGAAGGCGCAGGAACTCGACATCCGTGACCCAGAGGCTGTTCTGCTCGACGACCTCGAAGACTTCCGAGAGGGCCGGCGAATAGGCCCCGGGGAAAATGTACTTACGAAGCCAGGGGCTGGCCATTCCGGGTGGGCTCATATGGCCGATCGAATGCAACACGGCGAGTCCGTCATCCGGCATCAGCGCGTTCAGCTTCTTGAAGAATTCGTCGTAGTGGTGGACGCCGACATGCTCGAACATGCCGACGGAGACGACGCGATCGAAGGGCCCTTCGACATCGCGATAGTCCTTGAGCTCGAACCGCACCCGGTCGGAAAGCCCCGCCGCCAGTGCCCGCTCGGAGGCGAGCGCCTGCTGTTCCTTCGAAAGTGTGACGCCGACAACCTCGACATTTTCCAGCGAAGCCAGATAGAGGGCGAGATCGCCCCAGCCGCAGCCGATATCGAGTACCTTCATGCCGGGCTTCAGGCAGAGCTTGGCGGCGAGCAGCCTCAGCTTGTTGCGCTGCGCCGCCTCCAGCGTCTCGCCGGGTTCGCGGAAATAGGCGCAGGAATAGAGCATGTTCTCATCGAGGAAGAGCCTATAGAAGTCATTGCCGAGATCGTAATGATGGGCGACGTTCTGCTGGGCCTTGCCCTTCGGATTCGCCTGCTGGCGCTTGCGGAAGCGCATCTTGATCGCGCGCAGGAGCTTCTGGATCGGATAGGAGCCGAGCGAAAGGCGATTGATCGAAAAGAGAGTGAGGAAGTCCTTCAGCGTCGACCCCTCCTCAAAGCGCATGGTGCCGTCCATATAGGCCTCGCCGGCGGCAAGCTCCGCGTTGAAGACGAGGGTGCGATAGAGCCGCTTGTCCGTCAGCCGCATCGTCACGCTTGGGCCAGGCTCGCCGGAAAAGACGTGCCTCTTGCCATCGGTGTCGATCACCGTCAGGCGACCCTTGCGGATGAAAGCCTTCATCATATGCGACAGTGGAAACATGCGGCGCCTCGCTCTGGTACCGCTCCAATGGCGGCGGGATGTGACCCTACAGCGCCGCGCGTCTTATCAGACGCGCAAAGGTCGCTGTGGCACTTAGAATTACTGCATGTCTTTGTCCTTAAATCGAGGGCAATTTTAGGAGACATGCAGTAGCACCGACGCGGCAGAATGCACGCCGGATTTTTGCGGCTTGCACCATGCGTTGTGGTTGGGCTCGAGCGCCGAAACGATAATGGGGACGGCAAGCCGTCCCCATTGTCGGAGCTTCCAATGATGCGCGGGCAATGCAGTGCCGACGCGGCAGCGTCAGTCCTTGGCGCGTTCGACGTAGGAGCCGTCTTCCGTCGCGATGACGACGCGGGTCCCGGCCTGGATGTGCGGCGGCACCGAAGTGCGAACGCCATTCGAGAGAATCGCAGGCTTGTAGGAGGAAGAGGCCGTCTGGCCCTTGACCACCGGCTCGGTCTCGGTGATCTCGAGGACAACGTGACGCGGCAGGTCGATGGCGATGGCCAAGCCTTCATGGATCGACAGCATCACCGCCATGCCTTCCTGGAGATAGGCCTTCTGGTCGCCGATATCGTCGGCAGACATGACGAGCTGGTCGTAGGTCTCCGGATTCATGAAGTGGAAGCCTTCGGCATCCTCGTAGAGGAATGTGTGTTCGCGGTCCTCGACGAAGGCGCGCTCGACCTGCTCGGTCGTGCGGTAGCGCTCGGACACCTTCACGCCGTCGGAGATGCGGCGCATATCGACCTGGGTGACCGGCGTGCCCTTGCCCGGATGGAAGTTCTGCGCGGTGAGCACGACATAGAGCTTGCCGTCGACATCGAGGACGTTGCCCTTGCGGACAGAAGAAGCGATGACCTTGACCATTAGTCTTCCTTGTAACAGAGGTACGCGACACGAGCGGGCCCGATGGGTCCATGAGGACGCGAGAATAGAGTTTCGCGCCGCCAGTACCCCAAATCTGCGCGAAAGGCCAGCCTAGCCGGCACCTCGCGCGCAAGAAAGCTTGGATCGGACCGACCATGCCGCATGCCTCTCCCTGGTGGACCCCGGATGTCCATGCCGACCGGCGCCCTTTCCTGATCGGACGCAACCGCATCCAGTCGGCGTTGCGCCGGTTCTTCGAGGAGCGCGATTTCATCGAGGTCGATACTGCGACGCTGCAGGTATCGCCCGGCAACGAGGCGCATCTGCATGCCTTCGCAACAGAGGCGATTGGCCATGACGGCTCGGTCCAACCGCTCTTCCTTCACACCTCGCCGGAATTCGCCTGCAAGAAGCTGCTAGCCGCCGGCGAGAAGCGCATCGCCTGTTTCGCCCATGTCTTCCGCAACCGCGAACGCGGACCGCTGCACCATCCGGAATTCACCATGCTCGAATGGTATCGCGCCGGGGAGAGCTACGAGACGCTGATGCGCGACTGCGCCGAAATACTTGCGCTCGCCGCCGGGACTGTCGGCGCACGGGTCTTCACCTATCAGGGCCGTGCCTGCGACCCCTTGCTGGAGCCGGAGCGGCTGTCACTGGCCGAGGCATTCGAGCGCTTTGCCGGCATCGACCTCATCGCCTCGATCGAAAAGGACGGCTCGACGGATCGGGAGACGCTGGCCGCCGCCCTGCGCGCGGCGGGCCTGCGCGTTGCCCATGACGATAGCTGGGCGGATCTCTTCAGCCGCGTGCTCGTCGAAAAGGTCGAGCCTCATCTCGGCTTCGGCCGACCGACGATCCTCGACCGCTATCCGGTCGCCGAGGCGGCGCTCGCCCGGCCTGCCTCCCACGACCCCCGCGTTGCCGAGCGCTTCGAGCTTTATGCCTGCGGCGTCGAGCTGGCCAATGCCTTCGGCGAACTGACCGACGCCGCCGAACAGCGCCGGCGCTTCGAGCTCGAAATGGCCGAGAAGGCGCGAGTCTATGGCCAAGCCTACCCGCTCGACGAGGACTTCCTGGCGGCGCTTGCCAACATGCCGGAAGCAAGCGGCATCGCGCTTGGCTTCGACCGGTTGGTCATGCTGGCAACCGGAGCCTCTCGCGTCGAGCAGGTTCTATGGGCGCCGGTCGCGGAGGCAAGGGCATGACCGTCGACCGCCCGATCCGAACGGCGCGTGAGCTCGCCGTGGCCGGCCTCATCGATACGACGGCCGAGGAAGCGGTTTCCCGCGTTGCCTCCCGCTATGCCGTGGCAATCACCCCGGCGGTCGCAGACCTCATCGATCGGGACGATCCGAACGATCCGATCGCCCGGCAGTTCGTGCCCGATCCGGCCGAATTGACGTTTTCACCCGAAGAGCGGTCCGATCCCATCGGCGACGGGGAGCACAGCCCGGTCACCGGCATCGTCCATCGGTACCCGGACCGGGTGCTGCTCAAGGCCGTGCATGTTTGCCCGGTCTATTGCCGCTTCTGCTTCCGACGCGAAATGGTGGGACCGCAGGGACTGGGCACCTTGACGGCCGCCGAACTCGACGCGGCGATCGGCTACATAGCGGGGCATCGGCAAATCTGGGAGGTGATCCTCACCGGCGGCGACCCGCTCGTGCTGTCGCCCCGACGGCTCGCGGAGATGCTGGGGCGGCTCCGCGCGATCGAACATGTGAAGGTCGTGCGCTTCCATACGCGCGTACCGGTCGTCGAGGCGGAGCGGATCGACGCGGATCTCATCGCGGCGCTGAAGGCCAGCGGCAAGGCAACGTATGTCGCGCTCCATGCCAATCATCCGCGGGAGCTCTCCGCCGAGGCGCGCGCCGCCGCCGCCCGGCTGATCGATGCCGGCATCGTCATGGTCAGCCAGACGGTGTTGCTGAAGGGCGTCAACGACGATCCGGATGTACTCGCCGAATTGATGCGCGGCTTCGTCGAAACGCGGATAAAGCCCTATTACCTGCATCACCCGGACCTCGCCCCGGGTACCGGTCACTTCCGGCTGTCGATAGAGGAGGGCCAGGCCCTTGCGGAATCTCTTCGCGGGCGCGTCTCTGGGCTCTGCCAGCCGACCTACATCCTCGATATCCCAGGCGGCCACGGAAAGGCGGTGGTCAGCGCCAATGCGATTTCATCCGGTGGCTGCGGCAGCTACACGATCACCGATTTCCGGGGGAACGCGCATAGTTATCCCCCGAAGGGATAAAGTACCACTGCAGGGTGGTCATCATCGGCGCGACAAGCTGATAAAATTCACGCGCACGCCAAGAATCCGCGATACCTGTCCAAGGCTCCAGCAAATTCGAGCACAGGGAAGCATCTTCGAAATCGATCCAAAAAGCTGAAACGCGACCTGCGGGTGAACGACTGCAGCATTCGCTCATCCCGTTTCGTATGGCCCCGGAGCACGCGATGGAACCGGAGATCCGCTTCACGGGAGTGAGGGAAACCCTGCTCATTACACTGCAGGCGAAGGCTGATGAAAGTCGCATGCCGAATTCCTTTCTCAACGATCGCCGCGCCGCCGCGGTGCTCCGGCGGATCGGCCAGGATTTCGAGCGACTGAGGGTCGGTCACGACATGGCCGTCGGCATCGCGATCCGCGCCCACCTGCTCGACCGTTGGACCGCCTCCTTCATCGATCGGAATCCCGATGCGATTGTCGTGCATCTCGGATGCGGGCTCGACAGTCGGGTCTTTCGCGTCGCCCCTCCCCGACAGGTGCGCTGGTTCGACATCGATTTTCCGGACGTCATCGCCCTCAGACGGAAGGTCTATCCCTGCCCTGAAGGCTACATGATGATCGCCGGATCCATCGTCGGGAAGAGATGGATGGAGAAACTCGCTAGCGACGGCCCCGCCATGATCATTGCCGAGGGAGTGCTGCCCTATCTGAAGCCGGATCAGGTGCCGGCATTGTTGCGGCGTCTTGTTGGCCATTTCCCCAGCGGCGAAATTGCCTTCGATGCCTATAGCTCCATTGCGACACGACTACTCTGCTACAATCCCGCCATTCGAGCCACCGGCGCCGTGCTCCGTTGGGCCGTCGACGACCCGGGCGAGCTTGAGCGGAAGGTACCAAGTCTCGCACTGGTCGAGGATCATTGCGAGTGGGATGGAGAGCAACTGGCGCGCCTGTCACCGCCGACCCGCATCGCCTTGCAGTTCCTGCAGCTCGGCTTCGTCCACTGTCGCATGGGCCGGCTCCTGCGCTACCGCTTCTAGCGCTCGGCCCGAAAATCGGACCGATTTTCGGAAAGCACGATACGCAGATTAGAGAGTTACAGCGATTTTTGCGCGTCTGAAATGACGCGCGGCGTTCTTAAGAGAAAGGGCCGCACGGTTTCCCGTCGGCCCCCAATCGTGTGAATGCGGATGTGAGACTCAGCCCTGTTTGATGGGCGCGATCGAGATCTCGACGCGGCGGTTCTGGGCGCGGCCGGCTTCCGTGGCGTTCGAGGCGACCGGGCGCTCCATGCCGTAGCCCATGGTGGAGATGCGCCGCTGATCGATGCCGCGGCTGCCGAGATAGTTGGCGACCGAGGCGGCGCGGCGCTCGGAGAGACCCTGGTTGTAGGAGGCGCTGCCGGTCGAGTCGGTATGGCCGTCGACGTCGATCAGCGTCTTGTTGAACTTGCGCAGCACGATCGCGACCGAATCGAGCGTCGGGTAGAAGTCCGGGATCACCTGGTCGCGGTCGGTCGCGAAGGTGATGTTTGACGGCATGTTGAGGATGATGCGGTCGCCTGCGCGCGTGACCGAGACGCCGGTGCCCTGGAGCTGGGCGCGCAGTTCCGCTTCCTGCTGATCCATGTAATTGCCGACGAGGCCGCCGCCGAGCGCGCCGATGCCGGCGCCGACGAGCGCGGCGTCACGGCGTCCGGCGGCGCTGCCGCCGACCAGGAGACCGGTCGCCGCGCCAAGGCCCGCGCCGATCAGCGCGCCACCGGCCGTGTTCGACATCTTCTGCTCTCCCGTATAGGGATCGGTGGTCGTGCAACCGGAGAGATAGACGGCGGCAACTGCCAGGATGGCGCATTTCTTGATCATCGAATCACTAATCCCCATTGGTGCTGAAGCTGCTTCATACCATGGATTGCGGCAGGAAGATGAAGCGCCGGCCGCTTTCCACAGGGGCGGACCGAGAGACCGCCCGCACGAGGGCCATGGCGGCGCTGCTTTCGCCACATTGCTGTCCAGAGCGCCAGCTAACCGAGCCTCACACACAACCGCCCTTAGGACGCGCAGCTCTGTCAGGCGCGACGAGCGGAGTCGCATTCGGCACCAGGATAGATTACTGAAGGCAAATGAGACGCTGTGCCCCTTGCACGGGCGGATGTTGCAGGCGGACCAGCGCGAATGGAGAAGGGCCAGACATGACGATCGAATTCGGTGATACGGAACGCAGTCTCAGCGATACGCTCACCGGCATGATCGCTTCGATTCGCGGCGACACGATCACGCTGCGCCAGCTGATGGTCGAAATAGGCGAGCAGGGATTCCTGCTTCTTTGCGCGCTGCTGACGCTGCCGTTCCTGATCCCGGTGTCGATCCCCGGGGTGAGCACCGTCTTCGGGGCAGCTATCATTCTCATCTCTCTGGCGATCACGCTGAACCGTCTCCCCTGGTTGCCCCGACGCATTCTCGACCGGCAGATCGAGACCGAAAAGCTGTTGCCGACTCTCCGGAAGGGAGCGATGTTCGTTGCGAAACTCGACCGTTTCGTGCGACCGCGGCTTCACGGGCTTACCCAGGGCGCCGTCATGAACCGCTTCAACGGTCTGATGATCATGGCCGGCGGCGTGCTGCTAATGTTCCCGCTCGGGCTGGTACCGCTGTCGAATACGCTGCCGGCCATCGCCATCCTGCTCCTGTCGCTCGGCATTATCCAGCGGGACGGGCTGACGGTGGCCGCGGGTTATTTCTTTCTCGTCGCGACCACGATCTATTTCACCATGCTCGGCTATGCCGCATTCGCCGCCGGTCAAGGCCTTTCGAACTTCTTCATCTCCTGAGGCGTCAGGCAACAAGCGAGTCCAGGCGCTTGTAGCTGCCGAAATCGGTGCGGATATTGAGCCGCCCCATCATCGCTTCCCGGTCGAGGCGCAGTTCCCGGTCCAGTGCCGCCAGGGCGGCGACGACCCGGGGCGCGACCTCCTCGCTCGCAAACTCGATCATCGTGACGAAATTGAACACGCCCGGACCGGAATTCTGTTCCAGGATCCAATCGCGTACATGACCTTCCTGGCTGCGGATGACGGCAAAGGTCTTCGCCACGAGATCGAGGAACTCGTCTCGCGCTTCCGGCGGCACAGCGAATTTGTTCACACGGTACAGGGGCTGCGACGCGGCCTGCTCAATCACACTCATCGACTTCTCCTTTGAACGCGGCCGCTCAATCGCGGCCTGACAAACGCGATCATTGGTACGACCTCAACCAAAGTTGAGGTCAATAGCCGGACGAAGAAAAATCAGCGGGCGATGCCCTTGAGCACATTGGCAACGTTCAGCCCGATCTCCGGGACGCCATAGCCACCCTCCATACAGAGGACGATCGGCAAGCCTGTCTCCTTCAAGCGTTCGCCCATGCGGAGATAATCCTGCGACATCAGCTTGAAGAAGCTGATCGGATCGCGCTCGAACGTGTCGACGCCCAGCGAGAGAACGAGCGCCTCGGCGCCGAAACCGGCAATGCGCGACAGCGCGTCTTCCATCGCCGCGCTCCAGGTCTTGAAGGTCGTGCCGCGGGGCAAGGGATAGTTCTTCGTCGAGCCGAGGCCGGCGCCTGTCCCTTCCTCGTCAGCGAAACCGAGGAAATGCGGGAAGGCATCGGCGGGGTCGCCGTGCAGCGAGGCGAAAAAGACGTCGGCGCGTTCGTAGAAGATATCCTGTGTGCCGTTGCCGTGATGGAAATCGACGTCGAGGACGGCGACCTTCGTCGCACCGACATCGCGCAGGCGCTGGGCCGCGCAGGCGGCGTTGTTGATGAAGGAATAGCCGCCGAAGAGGTCGATCGCGGCATGATGGCCGGGCGGCCGGCAAAGCGCGAAGGCGGCAGGGTTGCCGGCGGCGACATGGTCCGCCGCCGAGATCGCGCAATCCATCGCCGCGCGTGCGGCAGCGAAGGTGCCCTCGGTGATCGCCGTCTCGGCGGCGAAGGCGTAATAGCCGAGCGCACCGTCGACATCCTTCGGCGGATGCTGGCGCATGCGCCTTGCCGGGAAGCAGGCGGGAATCGCCTCGCCCCGATAGCCGTCCGCAACCCAGCGGTCCCACGCCGTCTCGAGGAATTCCAGATAGTCCGCCGAATGAAGCTTCAGCGCCGTTTCCATGCCGTGACGCTCCGGTGCGACGACATCGAAAAAGCCCGCTTCTTTGACGGAAGCGAGGATCCACTCCGCCCGAAACGGTGCCTCGAAGGGAGGAACGAGCTCGCCGCCATGCAGCTCGGTCTTCGCGTCTCTGAGCTTGTGGTCTTCGGAATAGAATACGCGCATCGAGTGGGTCCTGATTAAAGAGGTTTTCGAGCCAAACTACTCCACGTTTCGGCAGCGTGCGAAGACATGCTTGTAGAAGAAGGTCGTTGCGCAATAGCGGCCGTCCGGCATCAGCGCATAGTCGGGAACGACGCCCGCGCGCTGCCAGCCGAAGCGCTCGTAGATGGCCTCGGCCGGTTCGCCGGTGGCGGTATCGAGCACCAGGACCCGCCTTCCCCTTTTCACCGCTTCGGCCTCCGCTTGCTCCATCAGCCGGCGCGCAAGGCCGAGCCCGCGCGCCTGCCGGTGTACGAGCAGCTTCTTGATGTCGGCACGGTGCGGCTGGTTCGGCATCGTCGCGAGGCCGATCTGCACGGTGCCGAGCGCCCGGCCATCGACCTCGGCGACGATCAGCACGGTTTCGCTCCGCGCAACTGCGGCCGCAACGCCTTCCCAGAAAGGGCGTGCATCCTGCGGGGTAAGGGGCTGCAGAAATCCGACGGATGCGCCGCCCTCGACGCAATCGGAAAGCACCTCGGCAAGCGCCGGCAACGCGTCGCGCGCTTCGTCTTCGGTGAGGACGCGGATGATTGCATCGGGCATGGTTACACCTTGGTGCGGCAGAGGATGACGGCGTAATGCGCCGGTTCGCCATAGGGATTGTGAAAGACATGGGCCTCTTCGAGCCCCATGAAGAGGCAGTCGCCCGCCTCGAGCACCAGCGGACCACTCTCCATCGTCAGCTCCAGCCGCCCGGAGAAGAGCCAGAGGTGCTGGGTGATGCCGCGGTCGGCCGGCTGGCGTTCGAAGACGACGCGCGCGCCCGGCGGAAACTCCACCTCGACGATATCGACGGGCGAACCGAGACCTTCCGGCGAAACCGACCGGCGGAGATAGCCACTTTCCGGATCGCGCCAGAGCCGCTGCTCCGCCCGCCGCGCAATCGGCGAGGCGTTCTTGCTTGCGGAGGCAAAAAGGGCCGACAGCGTCGTACCGAGCGCACTGCAGAGTTTCGCCAGGAGCTGGGCCGTCGGGCTCGCCTCGCCGCGCTCGACGCGCGAGATCATGGCGCGGCTGACGCCGGAGCGCGTGGCCAGTTCATCGAGCGTCAGCGCCCCGGCCGCGCGCAGTTCGCGCACGCGCTCGCCGATCGTCTGTTCCAGAGATGTCAATTCATCCATTATTTGAGAATGTATTTCTCTTATAATAGAGTCAAGCGCCGCAAGAAATAAATTTCGCCGATGCCGCTCGGACGACATCGCGACGGCGGCAGCCGCGCTAGTTTGCCTCCAGGGTTTCGGGAGGAGAGCAGCATGAGCAGGTCCCCTTCGGCGCTCCTGTCGATCGCCAGCATCGTCACGTCGATGACGGCGGTCGCCATCGGCAACGGCATGATGCTCGCTTATGTCCCTTTCGTCCTGACGCGCTCGATGGCGCCGGAATGGGTTCCGGGTGCGGCGGTGACGGCGATCGCCTTTGGCGGGCTCGTCGGCTGCGTGCTGGCGGGTCCGCTGATCCGCCGCGTCGGCCATGCCCGGGCCTTTTCCTGCTCGATGGCGCTTGTCATCCTCGCCGCGGTATTGATCAGCCTGGGCATCAATCCGGCGCTCTGGATCCTTGCCCGCGGCCTTTACGGCGCCGCCGCCAACACCAACTTCATCATTGCCCAGAGCTGGCTGAACCATGCCAGCGACAATCGCTGGCGCGGCAAGGCCATGGCGCTCTTCTACATGGCCTATGTGATCGGACTTGGGACCGGAGCCTGGCTTTTCGGGCAGGTCCCGCTCGAGGGCAATTTCGCACCGATCGCGACCATCTTCTTCACGGCGATCGCCATCCTCCCGATCGGGCTCACGCGCCTGCCGACGCCGCCAGCACCCACGCGGGTGCGCATCGACATCGCCATGGCCTGGCACAGTTCCCCGGTCGCCTTCATCGGCGTGCTCGCCTCCGGCGGCCTCTCGATGCTAGTGCAGGGCTTCACCCCGATCTATGCCGCCGCCAATGCGATGAGCCAGCGCGACGTGGCGACGCTGATGTTCGTGATGCAGTTCGGGCTGCTCCTCATCCAGTATCCGATGGGAGCGCTTTCCGACCGGGTCGACCGCCGAATCGTGCTGATCGCCACCTCGGCGCTCATCACCGGCGCGGGGCTTGCGGCCCTTGTCGTCTCTTTCGACAGGCTCTGGCTGCTGATGCTCGTCTTCGCGATCTTTGCCGGGGCTGTCGAAACGATCTACTCGATCGCCAACGCCCATGCCAACGACCGCACGGATCCGGACGATTTCGTGCCGCTTGCAAGCACGCTGCTCGTCGCCTGGTCGACGGCGGCGACCTTGGTGCCGATGCTGGTGACCGCACTGACACCCGTCTTCGGCGCCCGCGTCTTCATTCACGCGACGATGGCGGTGGCCCTTCTATACGCCGCCTTCGTGCTCCTTCGCCTGCGCTCGCGCGCGCGCGTCCCGCCGCAGCTTCGCGAGGCCTTTGAGTTGAAGAGCGCGCAGGTACCGAATGTCGCTCAGCTGAGCGAGGCGGAGCCGCGTCCTGAATAGCCGTCTCACGGGCGAATTTATAGTGAACGAAGCCTTCATTTCCCGCTTTGCGCCGCCTGATCGCGCTGCTATATGCGGCCCATGAGCACACCGAATTCCAAGACGCCCCTGTCGAACATCCGCAACTTCTCGATCGTGGCCCACATCGACCACGGCAAGTCGACGCTGGCCGACCGGCTGATCCAGCTGACCGGCGGGCTCGCCGAGCGCGAAATGTCCGAGCAGGTGTTGGACAGCATGGACATCGAGCGCGAGCGCGGCATCACCATCAAGGCGCAGACCGTGCGCCTGCACTACAAGGCCAATGACGGCGAGACCTATGTCCTGAACCTCATCGACACGCCCGGGCATGTCGACTTCGCCTACGAGGTCTCGCGCTCGCTCTCAGCCTGCGAAGGCTCGCTGCTCGTCGTCGACGCCAGCCAGGGCGTGGAAGCCCAGACGCTCGCGAACGTCTATCAGGCGATCGACAACAATCACGAGCTCGTCACCGTGCTCAACAAGATAGACCTGCCGGCAGCCGAACCGGAGCGGATCAAGGACCAGATCGAGGAGGTGATCGGAATCGATGCCTCCGACGCGGTGATGATCTCGGCCAAAACCGGTCTCGGCATTCCCGACGTGCTCGAAGCGATCGTCAACCGGCTGCCGGCGCCGAAGAGCCCCGGCGGCGAGAAGGCGCCGCTCAAGGCCCTGCTCGTCGACAGCTGGTACGACACCTATCTGGGCGTCATGGTTCTGGTGCGCATCATCGACGGCGTCTTAACCAAGGGCCAGACCATCCGCATGATGGGCACCGGCGCCAAATACACGGTGGAGCGCGTCGGCGTGCTGACGCCGAAGATGGTTGCGATCGATTCGCTCGGCCCCGGCGAGATCGGCTTCATCACAGCCTCGATCAAGGAAGTGGCCGACACCCGCGTCGGCGATACGATCACGGATGAAAAGCGCCCGACAGCGGCAGCGCTCCCTGGCTTCAAGCCGGCCCAGCCGGTGGTCTTCTGCGGACTCTTCCCGGTCGACGCGGCCGACTTCGAGGAGCTGCGCAGCGCCATGGGCAAGCTGCGCCTGAATGACGCTTCCTTCTCCTTCGAAATGGAATCCTCCGCCGCGCTCGGCTTTGGCTTCCGCTGCGGTTTCCTCGGGCTCCTGCATCTCGAGATCATCCAGGAACGCCTTTCGCGCGAATTCGACCTCGACCTGATCGCGACCGCCCCATCGGTCGTCTATCAGCTGACCATGACCGACGGCACCGAGAAGGAGTTGCACAATCCGGCCGACATGCCGGACGTCGTCAAGATCGCCGAATTCCGCGAGCCCTGGATCCGCGCGACGATCATGACGCCGGACGAATATCTCGGCGGCATCCTGAAGCTCTGCCAGGACCGGCGCGGCATCCAGACCGAACTCACCTATGTCGGCAACCGCGCGATGCTGACTTACGACCTGCCGCTGAACGAAGTGGTTTTCGACTTCTACGACCGGCTGAAGTCGATATCCAAGGGCTACGCCTCCTTCGACTACAACCTCTCCGATTATCGCGAAAGCGACCTGGTCAAGATGTCGATCCTCGTCAATGGCGAGCCGGTCGATGCGCTGTCGATGCTCGTCCACCGCTCGGCGGCGGAAAAGCGCGGCCGCGTCATGTGCGAGAAGCTCAAGGACCTGATCCCGCAGCACATGTTCCAGATCCCGATCCAGGCGGCGATCGGCGGCCGTATCATCGCCCGCGAGACGGTGCGCGCGCTACGCAAGGACGTAACCGCCAAGTGCTACGGCGGTGACGCCACCCGCAAGCGCAAGCTTCTGGAAAAGCAGAAGGAAGGCAAGAAGCGCATGCGCCAGTTCGGCAAGGTGGAGATCCCGCAGGAGGCGTTTATCGCGGCGCTGAAGATGGGCGACGAGTGATATGGCCGCAAATGCGGTACATGAACTCGGCGGCTTGGTCACGGACCTGCCAGATCAGCGCGACGAGATTGTCTCTGCCGCGGACTTTACCTTTCAAAGCTTCTGACACGGCCCGTCATTCCAGCAAATATCGTTTCGAAATCCGGTCGACACGGCGTCCGCCCTTGAGCGGCACGGCCTCGTCGATCTTGTAGTCGATGAAGCCCATCCTGCTGTAATAGGCCAGGCCGCCGACATTATCCGCGCGGATCGTGGCATTGATGGCCGCGAAGCCGGCGTCGCGGGCATGGGCCCTCGTGGCGGCGAAAAGCGCCGAGCCGGCTCCCGGAACTTTCCGATGCGGGCGGGCGAAGGTGCCGATATCCACCCAACGGTCCGGCAGACCATCCGAGCGCTCCAGCGCCTGGAAGGCACAGGGCCGGCCTTCACCGTCCTCCGCGACGAAGCAACTGACGAAACCCGGACCCGCAAGGAAATGCGAGGCGAAGCGTTCATTTGTGAACGGCGTTTCGTGAGCCGTGGTGCCGCCGATCCGGATGATCTCGTTGAGAAAACCGCGGAGCGCCGGCACGTCCGCCGTGCGCGCCGTGCGGACCTTGAACGTTGTCACGGCTTCCGTCATCGAAATCTCCCTCTTTTCCAACTCAACGCAGAACCCGCGCCGGTTGCCCACAACCGTCGTATCTGCCGCCACGTCTCGGTCACGACCGCACCCGGCCGGGCGGAGTCCCGCCGCCATTCTGTCGCGCTCGCTCGCTGTCACGCCCGCGCCTTTGCCTTGGCCCGCGCCGTTTCGAGCCGTTCCAGGCTCTCCTTCGGCCACTCCGCCTTGACGTCGTAATAGGCCTCGAAGGCCCTGGCGCCCGGCGGCAGAGGCAGCCAGTCGAGCTTCGAGCGGGTGTAGATATGCACATCGGGTGTAAATTCGGCTGGCGGGTCGAGCGTAGCCAGCCGCAGGAAGGAGAGCCATTTTCGCCGGCCATAATCGCTCCAAAGCGGCGATTGGCACTCGGCGCAACGGTAGACGTCATGCGGACGGCCGCTATCGGTCGAGAGCGTCACCAGGACGGGTTCGCCCTGGAGAAGCTCGACATTCTCCGTCTCGACAAGGCCATTGATGGCGAAGGCGCTGCCGAGCTGGCGCCGGCAATCCGTACAGTGGCAACAATGGACGAACATCGGCCGGCGCTTCAGCCGGTAGCGGATGCGGCCGCAGAAACAGCCGCCTTCGATCGCTTCATGCATGGTCCACCTCCTTCAACCGAGATGACCACGGGCAACGCCGGCTTGCAAGAGCGGCTTCCAACCGCACCGGCATACGGTCGCAGCGGACCCTGTGCCGGTGCGGGCGATTTAGAATTGCTTGCCGAGCTTGGCGTCGACCGAATGACTGTTGGCACCGCGGATCGCGAAGAAGAAGGTGATCGCCGCCCAGAGGATCGACTTCTCGGCGCCGCCGAGACCCTCGCCCAGGGCGATACCATGGAAATAGACCGTGACGAGCAGCACGATGGTGGCCGCAAAGGCTGCGGGCCGGGTCAGCAAGCCGATGGCGATGAAGATGCCGCCGAAGAATTCGGTGGCGGCGAGCAGCGGCGACCAGAAGACGCCCGGATAGAAGCCGAGGCCTTCCACCATTCCGACCGTCCCGAAGGGATCAAGGATCTTGCCGTAGCCATGGGTGACGAGCAGCGCACCCGCGAGCACGCGCAACAGCGTCTCGGCAAGGCTGTCGAGTGGCAGGTAGATCTTCTCGAGCGCCGGCAGTATCGCGCGCGGCCGGCCGTTCGTATGGGTGGTGTCGGTCATTGGTCCCTCTCTTAGGATTTGCAATGCGAGATCTCTTGCCACGCAGCGCCTGGAAGGCAAGGGGCGCCCGAAAAAATCATGACTGCTTCAGTTGACATTTGTGTGAAGCGTCCGGTCCGATGGTAACTCTTTGAATCTGCGCATTGCCGAAATCGGTTCCGATTTTCGACCGATGCGCTATGGTGCCGCCAGCATCATGAGGGACCTGTTTCGATGAGGGAAAAGCCGCGCGTCACGATTCTCTATTGCACCCAGTGCAACTGGTTGCTCAGGGCCGGTTGGATGGCGCAGGAGTTGCTCTCGACCTTTGCCGACACGCTCGGTGAGGTGGCGCTGATCCCCGGCACCGGCGGCAATTTCGAGATCCGCGTCGATGGCGAGCTCGTCTGGGAGCGCAAGCGCGACGGCGGCTTTCCCGGCCCGAAGGAACTGAAGCAGCGAATCCGCGACGTGATCGAGCCCGAGCGCGATCTCGGCCACGTCGACAGGAGCTGACGCTGGATCCCGGTATGCTGGCGGGCGTCTTCGGCGCCGCCTTTCTCTCCGCAACCCTGTTGTTCGGCCTGTCGGAAGCGGCGGTCGTCGCCGCGGCGCTTACGGCCGAAACGAGCCGGACAGCACTCTTTCTCGCGGCAACGTCCGGCAATGTGCTCGGCGCGCTCGTCAACTTCGCGCTTGGCCGATACTTCGTGCGTTTCGAGGACCGAAAGTGGTTTCCCGTGTCACCGCCCGCCCGGCGGAAGGCCGAGACGCTGTTTACCCGCTACGGACAGCCGGTGCTGCTTTTCTCCTGGCTTCCGATCATCGGCGATCCGCTGACCTTGGCCGCCGGCTTGCTGCGGACGCCGCTCGCCGTCTTTCTCGCCTATGTGACGATCGGCAAGGCGGCGCGCTATGCCGCGCTTCTGTGGCTGACGCCCTGAGCAGCCGCACTCTCAGCTATGGGCAAATATGTCGGTCTCTTCCCAACCGAGCAGGTCGAGCTTGGCACGTGTCGGCAAGAAGGCGAAGCAGGCTTCGGCATGCTCCATGCGGCCGTCGCGCAGAAGGCGCTCGGTCAGCTTGTCACGCAGCGCATGCAGATAGAGCACGTCGGAAGCCGCATATTCGAGCTGCGCCGGCGAGAGGATTTCGGCGGCCCAATCGGACGACTGCTGCTGCTTGGAAATATCGACGTCGAGCAGTTCCTTGAGATTGTCCTTGAGCCCGTGCCGATCCGTATAGGTGCGGGTCAGCCGCGAAGCGATCTTGGTGCAGAAGACCGGCGCCGCCGTGACGCCGAAGGTGTGGAACAGCACTGCGATATCGAAGCGGCCGAAGTGAAAGATCTTCTGGTGGGTGGGATCGGCGAGCATCGCCATGAGGTTCGGCGCTTGCCTCTGGCCGGCGGCGATGCGGATCACGTCGGCGCTACCGTCGCCCGGAGAGAGTTGCACGACGCAAAGGCGGTCGCGGCGGGGGACAAGGCCCAGCGTTTCCGTGTCGATCGCGATCGCACCCGTGTAGCGGGCGGCATCCGCCGCGGAAATATCGCCTTCGTGGAACCTTATTGTATTTGCCATCGAAAATCCCCAAATGCCTTCAACGTCGTTGGCCTATAGCGCAAGTTTGGAGGCCGCGATACCGTTCCTCTCGCGTCGGCGTCGAATCCGCCGGCCCCCTGCCGGAAAAGTCCTCAAGCATGATCAGGTTTCGCTCCGCCTCGGCGCTTCCTCTCACCGCCCTGCTTCTCGGTCTCTCGTCCCAGCCAGGCTGGGCGGACGGGGCGACGCTGCAGCTTGCACAGGCATTTCGCGACCTTCCCGGCGTGCAGCCGCTCAATCCGCTCAGGCAAGGCGACGACGTGGTCTGCGAGCAGGTTTTCGTCGACCGTTACGGGCCGTTCGAGCCATCCAGCGGCCGGCCCCGCTACGAAACCATCTACCGCTGCCGCAAGGGCGACGGCCCGGTCTTCCAGAGCGGTCGGCTGCCGCCGTCGCTCGAGCGGCAGAAACGCGGGCTGAACTATTGAGCCGAAGCCGCCTTGGCAAGGGTCGCCTCCTCCTGCAAAGATGAAGCGGTTTGCCGTTCCCGCAGCCGATCGGGAGGAGAAACATGACGGAGATGCACCGGCCACTCGTCATCAGCGCGCCCGCGCCGCGTACGCTCGATCTGATCTTCACGCCCACGGCCCTTGCCCTGCTCCACCGCCGCTATCGTGTGGTCGAAGCAGATCCTGAGGACATTGCCGGGCTCGGCGACGAGACGCTCGGCGAGGCGCGCTACATCATCGGCCAGCCGCCCTTGGACGAGGACACCCTCCAGCGCCTGCCACGTTTGCGGGCGATCCTCAACGTCGAAAGCAATCTCCTCGACAACATGCCCTATGAGGTGCTTTTCCGCCGCGGCATCCATGTGCTGACGACGGGGCAGGTCTTCGCGGAGCCGGTGGCGGAACTTGGGCTCGCAATGGCGCTCAATCTCGCCCGCGGCATCGTCGATGCCGATCTGGCCTTCCGCGATGGGCGCGAGCTCTGGGGCGGCGAAAGCAACCGCTCGGCGCGGCTCCTTTCCGGTTCGGAGATCGGCATCATCGGCTTCGGTGACCTCGGACGAGCTTTGAACCGTGTGCTCTCCGGATTTCACGCCAGGATCCGCGCTTATGACCCCTGGCTGCCGGCCTCCCTCCTCAAGGACAGCGGCGTCGAGCCGGCTCCGCTGGAAACGGTGCTGACGCAAAGCGATTTCGTCTTCGTGGTCGCCGCCGTGACGAGCGAGAATGAGGGTTTGCTCGGCGCCGATGCCTTCGCGAAGATGCGCCGCGGCGCCGCCTTCATTCTCCTCAGCCGCGCCGGCGTCGTCGACTTCGACGCGCTCGTTGCGGCAGTCGAGCGTGGCCACATCCTGGCGGCGAGCGACGTCTTTCCGGAAGAACCGCTGCCGCTCGACCATGAGGTCCGCCTGCTTCCGGGTTTCCTACGCTCGGCGCATCGCGCGGGCGCGCTCGACGTCGCTTTCAGAAAGATGGGCGACATGGTGCTCGAGGACATGGAGTTGATGGATCGCGACCTGCCGCCGATGCGCTGCAAACGGGCAGAGCGGGAGACGGTCAGGCGGATGCGCTCGCGGCCGGTCACGGTCAACTGAAGGCTCGAAGGCATGAACAAGGACCACGGCACGACGATCCTCGCAAGCGCCGCCGCCAAGGACGCTTGACGTTTAGGAGGCCGTGGCGGCAATGCCGGTGATCGCCCCTCGGGCGGGCACGGTGGCTTGCGTGCGCCGGGGTCCTCAAATGCGAAAAGCCCGGCAAACCGGGCTTTTTCTGCAGTTCATGATCGTGCGAAACAATCTGAAAGGAATTTGGTGCCCAGAAGAGGACTCGAACCTCCACGCCTCGCGGCACAGGTACCTGAAACCTGCGCGTCTACCAATTCCGCCATCTGGGCGACGGACCGGCATGTAAAAGGCCCGGCCTGAAGTGTCAACAGGCATTTTGAAGTTTTCGTGTCGGAAGGCGAAAAAGCCGGGACAAAATCCTGCGGGCGAGTGAAGGCGCTTCGCCGGTGGGGGCCATGCCTGGCGCGATAGATGAAGAAATTCAGTGACATCGCCGCTCAAGGGGCGCATGCTTGATGAACGCTGACCGGCGCGGAAATCCGGCGATGCAGATGCGCCCCCCGGCGTTGGGCATAAACCTGAACAGAGGGGACAGCAACCGGAAAGGACGACTTTCGGAAAGTGAGGACAAGATGACGGGGTTTCGCAATTTCGTTTTGAGCTGCGCATTGGCGGCCACCTCCGTAATCCCTCCTGCAGCGCCTGCCAAGGCCATGCCGCGCCCGGCGCTGGACATAGCGCCCACGGCGGCGGGGGATATTGAGCCCGTGCGCCACCGTGGATCCTATTATGGCTGGGGCCCGCGCTACCATCGCCCGTGGTCGGGCCATTACGGCGGCTGGGGTCGCGGCTATTATCCGAGGCGCTCGGGCATCAGCATCTATTTCGGGACGGGTCCCGGCTACTATCCGGGCCGCCACTATTATGGGAATCGATATTATTTCGGCCCCCGCTACTACGGTCCCGGCTACTATAGCTACCGCTATTTCCGTCCCGATTACGGCTATCGCCATTACCGTCCCGGCTATGTCCGGCGGGGCTATAGCGCGCATGTGAACTGGTGCCTGTCGCGCTATCGCTCCTACAATCCGGCGACCAACCGGTATCTGGCCTATAGCGGTCTCTACAGGGTCTGCTACTCGCCGTATCGTTAGCGCATCGGCCCGAAAATCGGAACCGATCTTCGAAAAGTTCGGTGCCCAGACTCAAGGCGTTACAGCGATCTTCGCGCGTCTGAAAGACGCGCGGCGCCGTATAGCCTGCTGCAGTCCGGAGATCCGTTGCGGGGGACGCTCGGCCCGAGACTATCGTTTTCGGACGATGCCCAGGCGCGCCATGACCTCCTTTGGGATACCATAGCGGCAAACGGCGTCGCGGCTGTCGCGGAAGCCGCAGATCTCGCGCTGGATCAGGAAGGCCCAGACCGCATCGGCGGCTTCGTCGAGCAGCCGCTGGCGCTCCTCCGGCTGCTGCGTTCCCCCGTCGAAGCCGTTCAGCGCCGCGATCGCCTTCTCGACCTTCAGTCCGTGACGGCCGAGCGCGTCGGCGCGCTCCGCCATCAGCTCGTATTCGAAGACGTTGAGGCCGCTGCCGGCGGTCCCGTGACGGCTGAGCGATTGCGGCGGGCGGACTGTCATCGGCGGCTCCATCAAGGCGCGCTTGGATCGGGCTGCATGTCTCGTCGGGCAGAATGGACCGGGACGAGTTCCCGTGCAAGGGCAGCCCCGACCGCCCGCAACAGGGTTAACGCTTCATAAACTTCTTCAGCCTATTTTTGGCGATCATGCCCAAATACAAGCCCGCTTCGTACCCATGCGGGCTACTGCTAGTCCCTTGAAACCGACCTCTATTCAAGGACAAGACATACAGCAACCCAGCGCATGAGGCGCCCCTCCGACGGCCTGAAATCGCGGCGGCGAGCACAGCTCGACTCGAGATCGCCGCGCGCTTGGAGACTAGACGCTGATGCCCATTGTCACGATCAGGAACGCGACCGGCCCGGGCGATGACGCCGCCCAGGGCGTTCGCCGTTCGCTGCCGGCCGTGGGCCAGCGGACAGAGACGGTCCAGAAGATCGTCGATGCGCTCGCCCGTCACCTTTCCGGCGAGCAGGTTCTTTCCCGCGACGCCGTGGCGCGGTTGATCGACGATCTTTCTCGTCTTCTGAAATCAACGCTCCTGCCCCAGGACAAGGGACGCGCCGTCGCTCGGCACCTGATGGCGTTCATCGAGTCCTTGCCCGCACCCGAGCGTCTCTCCGTCGAGAAGGAACTCTCCCGCAATCCGATACAACGTTTGGCCGCGGCAGCACGCGAAGCGGGAACCGTGCCGCCGGCCAAGCCCGGGGCCGCACCGCCGCTTCCCGCCGAGCGGCCTGTGTTTCGCAACCTGCCCCTGTCGGCGTCGGCGCCACTGCAGAACCCCGCTGCGCTGGCACCGACATCGGCCGACGCGGCGATGCTGCAGGCGATGCTAAAAAGGGCCTTCGACGCCGACGGCGAGGCCGCGGCGATCGAACCGGCGATCGATGATCGGCCCGAGGCAAGGCCGGACGCAGCGCGCGCGGACACTCGCAAGGCCGAAAATGTCGGCGAGAGCCGCCAGGCTCCGACCGAAACGCGCAATCCGGCGGCGGCAGAAGCCGCGCCCACCCCGTTCGAAGACGGCACAATCGAAACGGCGCACAGGACATTGCCCGGCGAAGCCGAAGCCGGCGCGCCGCGGGCGTCCGCTCAGAAAAGCGAGCAGGCAGCGGTGCCAGCCGCAGGCGATACATCGGGCTCCGATCCGCCCGCAGAGGGCGAAGCGAATTCGGATCAGGTGCGACGCGGCGGGGCAGAGCGAGCGCCGGAAGAAGGTCCCGACGGGCTGGACTCCGACGGTACCTACGGGCCGCCGCGCGCCAAGGGAGAAGGCGACCGGCAACAGGCGCGGCAGGCCGCCACGCGGAATGAAACCGCAGCCGCCTCGCGCACTCTCGGCGATGCTATCAAGGCGCTTGCGGCCGACGGCCCCGGCGACTTGCACAAGCCGACGATGGGCGTGCGTTCGGAACCGCCGGAGGCCCTCGGCGATGTACGGCTGTCGTCACGGGATCTCTCCGCTCCGGTACAGCCGAGAGATGCGGCTTTTCGGCCGCGAAGCACGATGACAGGCGCCGAACCTTCCGCCGATCCCGCTGCCGCGGACCCGCCGGACGCCCCCGAACCGGGCAGCGTCTCCAACACGCAGCGCCCGCGGCAGGCGGCCGAGGATCCGTCCATGCAGCAGGCGATCGCCCTCCTCGTCGACAGCGGGCTTCCGAAAGAAATCATCCCCTTTGCACTCGTCCCGTACCCGCCAGCCCAGCCGGAGGCGGAAAGCGACGATCGGGAGCAGGAGCCGCAGGACGAGAACAACGAGGATGCCGAAGCCGGAGCGGAGGATGGCGGCGAGGGCGAGGAGGCGCGGCAGCGCGGCGAGGACGATCCGCTGGAAGAGGAGCTGGACGCGGCCGATCCCTATGATCTCTACAGAAAGCTCGGCGGTCTCGGCTAACGGCCTTCAGTTGGGGTCACTCCCCACCGGGCCGATGCGCTCGAAGCGCATCGCAACCGAAATATCCACCGGCCACGTCCCGCGCAGGAAAAAGCCCGCGGAAATCGCTCTCCGCGGGCCCTATTGCTATCAGAGCAATGACTACTCGTTGCTCTGGCGGTTCTTGAGCGCTGCGCCCAGGATGTCGCCGAGCGAAGCGCCGGAGTCGGACGAACCGAACTGAGCGACGGCTTCCTTCTCCTCCGCGATTTCCAGAGCCTTGATCGACAGCTGGATCTTGCGGTCCTTCTTGGAGAAGTTGGTGACGCGGGCGTCGACCGTCTGGCCAACCGAGAAGCGCTCCGGACGCTGCTCGTCGCGGTCACGCGAGAGATCGGCGCGGCGGATGAAGGCGATGATGTCCTCGTGGTTGACGAGCTTCACCTCGATGCCGCCATCGTTGACGCCGATGACCTCGGCCGAAACGACGGCATTCTTGCGCAGTTCGCCGGAAGCGGCAGCTTCACCGACGGAGTCCTTGCCGAGCTGCTTGATACCGAGCGAAATGCGCTCCTTGTCGACGTCCACATCGAGAACGACAGCACGGACGACATCGCCCTTGTTGTATTCCTCGATGACCTGCTCGCCCGGACGGTTCCAGTCGAGGTCGGAAAGGTGCACCATGCCGTCAACATCGCCGTCAAGGCCGATGAACAGGCCGAATTCGGTCTTGTTCTTGACTTCGCCTTCGACTTCGGTGCCGGCCGGATGGCTATGGGCGAATGCCTGCCACGGATTCTCGAGCGTCTGCTTGAGGCCGAGCGAGATGCGGCGCTTGGCCGGATCGACTTCGAGAACGACCACGTCGACTTCCTGGCTGGTGGACAGGATCTTGCCGGGATGGACGTTCTTCTTGGTCCAGGACATTTCGGAGATGTGGATCAGGCCTTCGATGCCCGGCTCCAACTCGACGAACGCACCGTAGTCGGTGATGTTCGTGACCGTACCGGTGATCTTCTTGCCGACCGGATACTTCGCACCGATGCCATCCCACGGATCGGACTCGAGCTGCTTCATGCCGAGCGAGATGCGGTGGGTTTCCTGGTTGATGCGGATGATCTGAACCTTGACCTGCTGGCCGATGCTCAGGATCTCCGACGGATGGTTGACGCGGCGCCATGCCATGTCGGTGACGTGCAGCAGGCCGTCGATGCCGCCGAGGTCGACGAATGCACCGTAATCGGTGATGTTCTTGACGACGCCTTCGACAACCTGGCCTTCCTCGAGGTTCTGAACGATTTCAGAACGCTGCTCGGCGCGGGACTCTTCGAGAACCGTGCGGCGCGAAACGACGATGTTGCCGCGGCGCTTGTCCATCTTCAGGATTTCGAAGGGCTGCGGGTTGTGCATCAGCGGGGTCACGTCGCGGATCGGACGGATGTCGACCTGCGAACGCGGCAGGAAGGCGACGGCGCCGTCGAGATCGACGGTGAAGCCGCCCTTGACCTGGTTGAAGATGATGCCTTCGACGCGCTCGCCGGCTTCGAACTTCACTTCCAGGCGCTGCCAGCTTTCCTCGCGGCGAGCCTTCTCGCGCGAGAGCACGGCTTCGCCGAGCGCGTTTTCGATGCGCTCAACGTAAACTTCGACCTCGTCGCCGACCTTGAGCGAGCCGTCCTTGGCCTTGGCGCCGAATTCCTTCAGCGGCACGCGGCCTTCGACCTTAAGGCCGACGTCGACGATGGCGACGTCCTTTTCGATGGCCGTGATGACGCCCTTGGCGACATAGCCTTCGGCGAGGTCCGTCTTGGCGAAGGACTCTTCCAGAAGCGCTGCGAAATCATCACGGGTGGGGGTGGTTGCAGACATATAATCTCCTGCTGCGTCTCGCTTGAGACGCATATGCGCCGGGGGTTAGCGTTGAACGGCCTGAACCCAGTCCGCCCCTCCAATTAACGGGGCATTCCGGCGCTTGGACGGAATTTCAGGCTTCTTCGGAACGCGCTGACCATTCTGTCGAATTGTCATCACGCTCCAGATTCTTTGATTTCGCATGATCCGTCCCGAAAACCGCTGCACAGTTTCCGGGGCCATGCAGGAAGGCTGTCCGGCCAGGGCCGAGGACAAGGCCTTTCCTCAAATCTTCTCTTTCAAGGCCGCGTCGATCAGCGTCTTCGCCGCCTGGAATGCCGCCTCTATACTCATTTCAGACGTGTCAAGCAAGTGTGCGTCCTCGGCAGGCCTGAGCGGGCTGTCGGCCCGGCCCATGTCGCGCTCGTCGCGCTTCTTCACGTCCTCGAAGATGGCCGCATAGTCGGCACTCCCGCCGCCGGCGACGATCTCGTCGTAGCGCCGCTTTGCCCGGACTTCGGGCGAGGCGGTCACATAGAGCTTCACCGCCGCATCGGGGCAGACGACCGTGCCGATGTCGCGCCCGTCGAGCACCGTCCCCGGCTCCTTCCGCGAAAAGGCGCGCTGCGCCTCGACCAGCGCCCGGCGCACGGCCGGCATGACGGCGATCTTCGAGGCTGCCTCGCCGATCGAATGGGCCGAGAGCACGGAGCGATCCAGGCCGGCAAGCTCCACCTCTCGCGCCGTCTTCTCCGCCACCCTCTCGTCGTCGAGCGGCAGCCCGGCATCGAGAAGCGCCTTGGCCGTGGCACGATAGGTGAGCCCGGTATCGAGATGATGGAAGCCATATTCATCGGCGATGCGGCGCGAGAGCGTTCCCTTGCCGGCTGCTGCGGGCCCGTCGATGGCGATTACGAGAGTCATCACGCGGCCTTTGTTTCGGCCTGCTCGATCTTCGCGCCAAGCCCGGTCATCAGATCCATGAATTCCGGGAAGCTGGTGGCGATCATCGTGGCGTCGTCGACCGTCACCGGATGCTCGGAGGCGAGCCCCATGACGAGGAAGCTCATGGCGATGCGGTGGTCGAGATGGGTTTTCACCTTTTCACCCGAGGCGTTGCCGAGGCCCTTGCCATCGGGGCGCCCCCGCACGACGAGCGAGGCTTCGCCCTCGTCGCAGTCGACACCGTTGAGCTTCAGACCATCGGCGACGGCGGAAAGGCGGTCCGATTCCTTGACGCGCAGCTCGTCGAGCCCGTTCATCACCGTGGCACCCTCGGCAAACGCGGCGGCGACGGCGAGCACCGGATATTCGTCGATCATCGACGGTGCGCGCTCTTCCGGCACGGTGACGCCCTTCAATTCTGAATGGCGCACGCGCAGATCCGCGACGTCCTCGCCGCCGGCAAGGCGCTTGTTCATCACCTCGATGTCGGCGCCCATTTCCTGCAGCGTCAGGATGAGGCCGGTGCGGGTCGGGTTCATCAAGACGTTGAAAATGGTGACGTCGGAACCCGGGACGATGAGTGCGGCGACAAGCGGGAAGGCGGTCGAGGACGGGTCGCCCGGCACGTCGATCACCTGGCCGGTCAGCCTGCCGCGGCCCTCGAGGCGGATGGTACGCACGCCCGTCGCATCGGTTTCGACCGAGAGATTGGCGCCGAAGCCCTGTAGCATCTTTTCCGTATGGTCGCGCGTCATCACCGGCTCGATGACCGTCGTGATGCCGGGCGTATTGAGGCCGGCGAGCAGCACGGCGGACTTCACCTGGGCGGAAGCCATCGGCACTCGATAGGTGATCGGGTTCGGCGTCTTCGGCCCGTGCAACGTCACCGGCAGGCGGTCGCCCTCGGCCGACTGCACCTGCACGCCCATCTTACGCAGCGGATCGAGCACGCGGCCCATCGGCCGCTTCGTAAGCGAGGCGTCGCCGATGAAGGTGGAATCGAAGTCGTAGACGCCGACCAGGCCCATGGTCAGGCGGCAGCCGGTGCCGGCATTGCCGAAATCGAGCGGCGCTTCCGGCGCGAGCAGCGCGCCGTTTCCGACACCGTCGATGATCCAGGTATCGCCCGCCTTGCGGATCTTCGCGCCCATGGCCTGCATGGCCTTTCCGGTGTTGATCACGTCTTCGCCTTCGAGCAGGCCGGTGATGCGCGTCTCGCCCGAGGCAAGGCCGCCGAACATGAAGGAGCGGTGCGAGATCGACTTGTCGCCGGGGATGCGCACCGTACCTTTAAGATCGGAAGACTTGCGGGCGGTGGCGGGCCGTGGGCTCTGGCCGTGGGACATGGTGCTTTTCCTCTGACAATCCGGCGTGGCGGCGGCCGCAAGCGCCTGCTGTTGTGGCAGCAGGTGGAGCCGCTTCGTCTGGCGCGCTCCGTAACACAAAGCTGAAAAAGGGTCATCCTCTCGAGGAGAAGAAATTGCGGCGACGCGACAGCGGAAGTTTGTCTTTGACAGAGGCGGCCAAGACGATTAAGGGGACCGGCTAATCAACCATAAGCTTGATACCTTTCCACCAGCCGGGATTACCGGCACGCGCCGGCTCGCCGGCCATTCAAGAGGCTTTGACAGTGGCAAAACCGGAACTTGGAACAAAGCGTATTGACCCGGAAACGGGGCGCAAATTCTACGATCTGAACCGTGATCCGATCGTCTCCCCCTATACGGGCAAGTCCTATCCGCTGTCCTTCTTCGAGGAAAGCTCCGTCGCCAAGGTGCTCGAGAAGGAGGAAGAGGAAGAGGTCACCGAAGTCGATGCAGAGAACACCGAAGTCGAACTCGTTTCGCTCGAGGATGCCGAAGACGAAGCCGCAGGCGGCGATGACCTGCCGGACCTCGGTGATGACGACGTCGAGATCGACGGCGACGATGACGACGACACCTTCCTCCAGACCGACGACGAAGACGACGATGACGACATGAGCGACATCATCGGCGTTTCCGACGACGACGAAGACGTCTGATCCCGCTTCAGCATGCGGTCGGTCAGCCGCCCGCACCTCCAGCGCTAAGCGCCCTAAAAGACGTACGAAACCGCCCCGCCCGCCGCAACAGCCCGCGGTCGGGGCTCAAAGCCGGGAGAAAAAGAAAATCGCACCGGCCTTCAATTTTCGGCTTGCCATCCGCACAAAGCAGAAGTAATAAGCCGCCACTCGCCGGGCACGATGGCCCGACGATCTTCCCGGACCGGCACAGCCGGACCCTTCGATGGGGCTATAGCTCAGCTGGGAGAGCGCTTGCATGGCATGCAAGAGGTCAGCGGTTCGATCCCGCTTAGCTCCACCAAATTCTCTCCCCCCGAGGCTCCTTATACCAATCTGCACCCGAGCGGCATGCCATCACTCTGTCGCAACCGTTGTCGGCTTCCCTTGTGCGCCGATGAAGACCACGAGGATCTTGCTTGGCATGTCGGACACGTTGAAGGCCTGGTGCTTGCGGTTCTGCGTTTCGATGAACGCCTCCCCCGCCTTGTAACGATGCGGCTCCTTGCCTTCCGTTCTCAATTCCACCTCACCTTCCATGACATAGACGTAGACGGGCACGGGATGTTCGTGCAGGGCGGTCCGTCCGTCTTTTGCAAGCGTACCGATAACGGAGATCACCTCGGGCGTTCCGGTCGGGTAGACAATCGGGTCGTCATCCCGGCTTACACCCGTCTTGATCAGCGGCCGGGTCTCGAAACCCTGCGGCAGCGGATCGTCTTGAGCAACCGCAGCCGTGACGCCCAGCAGAACGAGACATGTCGAAAATGCGCAAACTCGTTTCATCGGTTTTCCTCCCTGTTGTACCACCGCCATTTTACGTCACGCAGGCCGCATTGGGCAGACACCAAGGTTACTGCACGCCGGATCGAAATTCGTTCTCCGGTGATTTTCCGGAATTTTAACCATCCGCCCCGAAAAACAGCCCAATGTTTCTCGCCTCCAAAATCTTCTGGCTCGTCGCTCAGCCGCTCTCCCTCGCCTTCTTCAGCTTGCTTCTCGGCTTGCTGCTGACCTTTGCCCGCCTTCGGCGGACCGGCGGCGCCTTCGGCGCACTCGGGCTTCTCGTGCTGTTCTTGAGCCTTTACACGAGCACGGGCTCCTATTCATTACAGATCCTGGAAGACCGGTTTCCTCGGCCCTCGCCGCCGCAGGAACTCTCCTGCATCATCGTGCTTGGCGGGGCCTTCGAGAACGAGGTGATGGCGGGGCGGGGCGGCGTGGAGTTCAATCAGGCTGGAGATCGCTTCGTCGAGACCGTCAGGCTCGCGAGGACCTATCCCGCGGCGCGTATTTTGGTGTCCGGCGGCGACGGCTCGTTCAGCGGCGCCTATGCGGGCGACGCCCGGGCGTCGGGGACCTTCTTCGCTTCCTCAGGCATCCGGCCGGAACGCCTGATTCGCGAGGAAGAATCGCGCACGACCTTCGAGAATGCGGCGAACACGAAGGACCTGCTCGCCGTGCATGGGCTCGAGAACTGCGCGCTCGTCACCTCCGCCTTCCACATGCCCCGTTCGGTTGGCCTGTTCCGCAGGCTCGGCGTCGACGTCACGCCCTGGCCTACGGACTATCGCACCAACGGCAGGGTTCGGTTCGGCTTCGATTTCACCCAGCCCTCGCTCAATGCCCAATTGACGACCACCGCGGCGCGCGAATGGATCGGCCTGATCGGCTACTATTTGACCGGCCGCACGCCGACGGTCCTGCCGGACTCGGGTTGAAGGCAGCATTGACGGGAGGGGGCGAGCTGCGCCAGCCTGCAGTTCACCCACAAACGCACGGAGCCCCGATGCCGATCCTCGAAATTCTCGATTATGCCGGAGTCGCGGTCTTTGCGGCGACCGGCGCACTGTCGGCTTCGCGCAAGCAACTCGACATCATAGGCTATATCTTCCTCGCTTCGGTGACCGGCATCGGCGGCGGTACGATGCGCGACGTCGTCCTTGGCGCCACCCCCGTGTTCTGGGCGGTCAACCCCGCCTATCTCGTCGTCTGCGCCGTGGTCGGCCTTCTCGTCTTCTTCGGAGCTCACCGTATCGAGTCGCGCTACCGGATGCTCGTCTGGCTCGATGCGATCGGCCTTTCGGCCTATTGCGTCATGGGCGCGGCAAAGGGGCTGGCGGCCACCGGTTCGCCGATCGTCGCGCTCGTGACCGGCATGCTGACGGCAACCTTCGGCGGGATGCTGCGCGATCTCCTCGCCGGTGAGCCTTCGGTGCTGCTCCGGCCGGAGATCTACGTCACCGCGGCGCTCGTCGGTGCCGGCGGCTTCGTGCTGGCGACGATCGCCGGTCTGCCGCTCGCAGCAAGCTCGGCTCTCGGCGTGGCTTCGGCCTTTGCCGTGCGCGGCGGGGCGCTTCGATACGGCTGGACGCTGCCGACCGGCAAGGCGGGGCCGGGACGCGACCCGGATGAGGTGATGTGAGAGGTCATACCAACCTGCACCGATATTGACCGATTGCGTGGGACCGACTGCGGGTGTCCGGCGAGGAGCACACCGCAGAGCGATGCTCATGCATCGGTTGAGGATTGCGACGCGGCCGGCGGCCGACAGACGGACCACCCGAAGGGCCGGCGCAATCGGTCAATATCGGTGCCGGTTGGTATCAGGCGCTCAGCACTCGGACTTGCGGCGCAGGCGGATCACCACATCGACATGGGAGATTTCCATGCCTTCCGGTGCCTCGGGAAGATTGTCGATCTGAATATTGCTCACCGGAATGTCGAGGACCTCGTTCTCGCCCTCGACGAAGAAATGGTGGTGATCCGAGACATTGGTGTCGAAATAGGTCTTCGCACTCTCGACGGCGAGAACGCGGATCATGCCCGCCTCGGTGAACTGGTGCAGGGTGTTGTAGACGGTCGCGAGCGATACCGGGACGCCGGCGGCAACCGCCTCCTCATGCAGTTCCTCCACCGTCAGGTGGCGGTCGCCCTTGGCGAAGATGATATCGGCAAGCGCCACGCGCTGGCGCGTCGGACGCAACCCCGAACTGCGCAGCCTCTCCTGCGAAGAGATCTCCATTGCTTTCGTCATACGGCAGCCGTTCCGATATTCCTGCTGAAGGACCATGGATTATCAGCTTGCGATATAGCTTCTGGCGCCGATGCTTTCAATAGATTCCGGGCCCAAAGAGGCGCGCAAAAGCCTGAAAATTGGGCTAAAGCGGGGGAAGGCCGGCATTTAACTCTGGCCGTGGCCACATTCATACTGTAAGCGACGGCGGAACGATATCGCCATGGCGAGCGAAATGGAGGACAATGCCAAAGCGGGTTTCCAAACCGCCATGTCGCTCTACTTGGAAGAACGTGACAAACTGCAGTCACCGACGGGCTGCGCTTCTATTCAGACGGCGCTTGCTCTAAAGCAGGCGAACAACACTTGAGACACGCGGGGAAACAACCTTTCATGACCACCAGACAATCCAGCTTCAGCTATGAAGAAATTCTGACCTGCGGCCGAGGCGAAATGTTTGGCCCCGGCAATGCACAGCTGCCGCTGCCGCCGATGCTGATGTTCAACCGCATCACCGATATTTCGGAGACCGGCGGTCCGCACGACAAGGGCTATGTGCGTGCCGAATTCGACATCACGCCGGATCTCTGGTTCTTCCCCTGCCACTTCATGGGCGATCCCGTCATGCCGGGCTGCCTCGGCCTCGACGCCATGTGGCAATTGACCGGCTTCTTTCTCGGCTGGCTCGGCGAGCCCGGCAAGGGTCGCGCCATCTCCACCGGTGAGGTGAAGTTCACCGGCATGGTGACGCCGAAGACCAAGCTGGTCGAATACGGCATCGACTTCAAGCGCGTGATGCGCGGCCGGCTGGTGCTCGGCATCGCCGATGGCTGGATGAAGGCCGACGGCGAAGTGATCTACAAGGCTACCGACCTCAGGGTCGGCCTTTTCCAGGAAAAGGCCGACTGAACTGCGGACCCTCACCCGCACGGATCCAATCGAAGAAAAGGTCATCAAGTATGAGACGGGTTGTTGTAACGGGCCTCGGCATCGTTTCCTCGATCGGTAACAATGCAGACGAAGTCACCGCCTCGCTCCGCGAGGCGAAGTCGGGCATCACTTTTTCTCCGGATTTCGCCGAACACGGCTTCAAATGCCAGGTCTGGGGGCGGCCGACGCTCGATCCGGCCGACCTCGTCGACCGGCGCGCCATGCGCTTCCTGTCGCAGGCCGGCGCCTGGAACCATGTGGCTATGAAGCAGGCGATCGCGGATTCCCGCCTGGAAGCCGCCGACATCACCAATGTGCGCACCGGCATCATCATGGGCTCGGGCGGCGCCTCGACGCGCACTATCGTCGAAGCGGCCGAGATCACCCGCAAAAATAACAGCCCCAAGCGCATCGGCCCCTTCGCCGTGCCAAAGGCAATGTCCTCGACAGCTTCCGCGACGCTTGCGACCTGGTTCCAGATCCATGGCGTCAATTACTCGATCTCGTCGGCTTGCTCGACCTCGGCGCATTGCATCGGCAATGCGGCGGAGATGATCCAGTGGGGCAAGCAGGACGTGATGTTCGCCGGCGGCCATGAAGACCTCGACTGGACCATGTCCAACCTCTTCGACGCGATGGGCGCCATGTCCTCAAACTTCAACGACACGCCGGCAAGCGCCTCGCGCGCCTATGACGCCAACCGCGACGGTTTCGTCATTGCCGGCGGGGCCGGGGTGGTGGTGCTCGAGGAGCTGGAACGCGCAAAGGCGCGCGGCGCCAAGATCTATGCCGAACTCGTCGGCTACGGCGCGACCTCCGACGGCTACGACATGGTCGCGCCCTCCGGTGAAGGCGCCGTGCGCTGCATGCGACAGGCACTTGCGACCGTGAAGGGCGATGTCGATTACATCAACACCCATGGTACGTCGACGCCGGTCGGCGATCAGAAGGAAATCGGCGCCATCCGCGAGGTATTCGGCGACAGGATGCCGCATATCCAGTCGACCAAATCGCTCACCGGCCACTCGCTCGGTGCGGCTGGCGTACAGGAATCGATCTACGGTCTCCTGATGATGCAGGCCGGCTTCATCGGCGAAAGCGCGCATATCAGCGAACTGGACCCGGAATTCGAAGGTGTGCCGATCGTGCGCGAGCGGATCGACAATGCCAAGATCGACACGGTTCTTTCGAACTCCTTCGGCTTCGGCGGCACGAACGCAACGCTCGTGTTCCAGCGCTACAACGGATAACAGCATGAACGGACTGATGAACGGAAAGCGCGGCCTCATCATGGGTGTGGCCAACAACCATTCTATTGCCTGGGGAATTGCAAAAACGCTGGCAGCGCAAGGCGCGGAACTGGCCTTCACCTATCAGGGCGAGGCGCTCGGCAAACGCGTGAAACCGCTGGCGGCGGAACTCAACTCCGACTTCCTGCTGCCCTGCGACGTCGAGGACCTCGCCTCGGTCGACGCCGTCATCGCCGCAATCAAGGAGCGCTGGGGCAAGCTCGACTTCATCGTGCATGCCATCGGCTTCTCCGACAAGAATGAGCTCAAGGGGCTCTATGCGGATACGACGCGGGAGAACTTCAGCCGCACCATGGTGATCTCCTGCTTCTCCTTCACCGAGATCGCCAGGCGCGCCGCCGACCTGATGAGCGACGGCGGCACCATGCTGACGCTCACCTATGGCGGCTCGATGCGGGTCATGCCGAACTATAATGTGATGGGTGTCGCCAAGGCCGCACTCGAGGCGTCGGTACGCTATCTCGCCGCCGATTACGGCCGCCGCGGCATCCGCGTCAACGCAATCTCTGCCGGGCCGATCCGCACGCTTGCCGGCGCGGGCATCTCCGACGCGCGCGCCATGCTTTCCTGGCAGCAGAAGAACTCGCCGCTGCGCCGTACAGTCACCATCGATGACGTCGGCAGCTCGGCGCTCTACCTCCTCTCGGATCTCTCCCGGGGCGTGACCGGCGAGATCCATTACGTGGATTCGGGCTACAACATCACCTCGATGCCGACGCTCGATACCCTCCGGATCGCCGACGCGGAGTAACGCGCGGAATCACCCCCTCCCCACATGGGGAGGGGCTTGCCCGCCGTGAGCCGACGCCATCTTCGCGAGATCCGACTTTTCGGGGCCATTGAGATTTGAATTGGGCGGCGCGGCCTAGAGCCTTGTGGGGCTGGGTAGCGCGGCGCCTCGAACTCAGCGCTTCGCCCAGAGCACCTTGAAGCGTGCATTGCGGCAGGTTTCGCCGCTTTCCCTGAAATTTTCCGACAGAACCTGCTCGTAGGGCAAGCCGCGATTAGCGACGAGCAGCAGGCGCCCCCCCTGCTTCAATGACTTGGCCGCGGCCTTGATCATGGCCGCGCCGAGCGCCGGTTCCGCCGCATGACCCTCGTGGAAGGGCGGGTTCATGACGATCAGGTCGTATTTGTCGCGCGTCTCCTCGGCCGTCAGATCGTGCCAATAGAAGCGCGCCGGCGTCGACGGCGCGTTCGCCGTCATGTTGGCCCGCGCGGCCTCCAGCGCCTCGTAATCCGCTTCGAAGAGGTCGATACCCTTGAGACCCGGCGAGGCCTCAGCGAGCTTCACCGAAAGATAGCCCCAACCGGCGCCGAAATCCGCCGCATGTCCGGTGAAATCACGCGGCAAGCGCGTTGCGAGCAGTTCCGAGCCGGCATCGACGCGGTCATGCGAAAACATGCCGGGCGCGGCCTCGAAAAGGCCATCGACGCGCACGGGCACCTTAGCGAGCTTGGAGACCGCCTCTGAGACGTCCTCGGGCCGCGTGAACCAGAAGGCGACGCCATGGTATTTCGGCATGGAATCGCCATCCCAGCCGAACTTCCCGATCTTCTTGCGCAAGGGCTGTATGCCATCTTCCTTGCTGCCGGCAACCACGACGAGTGCGCCGGGGCGAGTGCGCTTCAGCGCCTCGGCGATCCGGTGCTCGTTCTCGCCCTTGTGCTTGCCGCAGAGCACCAGCGCCACGTCGTAACCCTCGCCCGCGGCGACGGGCGCCACCTCGGCGCGCGCGGCCTCGAGAGAGCGATAGAGGGGCTTCAGCGGCTGCACGGCGATGATAGACGCGGCAAAGCCTTCGGGAAGCCTGTAGCCAACCTCGGCACCCAGGAAGAGCACGCGCTCGCCCTCCCCCGGCGGATCGATGACGCCGCTATCGAAGGGGTGAAAGAGGGTTCTCAGGGTATCGCGGCTCATGGGGTGGATTCCGTTCAATTTCAACAGGACAGGGGATAAGACCTTGCCGAACGTCTCTGGAACCCCTCACCAACCCCTCACCGCAAGGGAGAGGGGCTCATCGGCCGCGCCGCTTTCCTGTCCACGAACGCACGGGGGTGCAGATCGCAGGGGGCGGGGCGACGCATGTGAGCCCCTCCCCCTTGTGGGGAGGGGTTGGGAGGGGCCTTGTTTGGCAAAACGAAGCGTGGCTCCGCGCTTGCGCACGGAGCCACACTCGAATGCTTTGGCCGAAGCCGGCTTATTCGGCCGCTTCGCCGCCGTCCTTCTTCTCGGCCTTTTCGGCGACGATCTCCTTGCCGGTCGCCTGGTCGACGACCTTCATCGAGAGACGGACTTTGCCGCGCTCGTCGAAGCCCATCAGCTTGACCCAGACCTTGTCGCCTTCCTTGACGACGTCGGTCGTCTTGGCGACACGCTCGGAGGCGAGCTGCGAGATGTGGACGAGGCCGTCGCGGGCGCCGAAGAAATTGACGAAGGCGCCGAAGTCGGCGGTCTTGACAACCGTGCCCTCGTAGATTTGGCCGACTTCCGGCTCGGCGACGATCGAGTGGATCCACTTGCGGGCGGCCTCGATCTCCTTCGAGGAGGCGGAGGCGATCTTGACCGTGCCGTCGTCGTCGATATTGATCTTGGCGCCGGTCTTCTCGACGATCTCGCGGATGACCTTGCCGCCGGAGCCGATGACTTCGCGGATCTTGTCGACCGGGATATTCATGACCTCGATGCGCGGCGCGAATTCGCCGAGCTGGCCGCGGCTTTCGGAGATCGCATTGGCCATTTCGCCGAGAATGTGAACGCGCCCGGCCTTGGCCTGATCAAGCGCGACCTTCATGATCTCTTCGGTGATGCCGGCGATCTTGATGTCCATCTGCAGCGAGGTGACGCCGAATTCGGTGCCCGCGACCTTGAAGTCCATGTCGCCGAGATGATCCTCGTCGCCCAGAATGTCCGAGAGGACGGCGAAGCGCTCGTCTTCCTTGATCAGGCCCATGGCGATGCCGGCAACGGGCTTTGCGAGCGGCACGCCGGCATCCATCAGCGCCAGCGAGGTGCCGCAGACGGTCGCCATCGAGGACGAGCCGTTCGACTCGGTGATCTCGGACACGACACGCAGCGTGTAGGGGAACTGCTCCGCCGTCGGCAGCATCGGGTGGATGGCGCGCCAAGCGAGCTTGCCGTGGCCGATCTCACGGCGGCCCGGCGAACCGAGGCGGCCCGTTTCGCCGACCGAGAAGGGCGGGAAGTTGTAATGCAGCATGAAGTTTTCCTTGTACATGCCCGTCAAGGAATCGACATACTGCTCGTCTTCGCCGGTACCGAGCGTGGCGACGACGATCGCCTGCGTTTCGCCGCGGGTGAAGAGGGCGGAGCCGTGGGTGCGCGGCAGAAGGCCGACTTCGGCGACGATCGGACGGACAGTGACGAGATCGCGGCCGTCGATGCGGCTCTGCGTGTCGAGGATGTTCCAGCGGACGATCTTGGCCTGCAGGTGCTTGAACACCGCGGCGATCTCTTCCGCGGTATGGCCGGGAATCTCGACGCCTTCCGGCAGGAAGTGTTCCTTGACCTTTGCCTTGACGGCATCGACGGCCGCATAGCGTGCAGCCTTCTCGGTGATTTTGTAGGCGTTGCGCAGCTCGTCCTCGGCAATTTCGAGCATGGCATTTTCCAGGGCGGAATGGTCTTCCGGCTCGAATTCGCGCGGTTCCTTGGCGGCGACTTCGGCGAGCTTGATGATCGCGTCGATCACCGGCTGGAAACCCTTATGGCCGAACATGACGGCGCCGAGCATGATGTCCTCGGGCAGTTCCTTCGCTTCCGACTCGACCATCAGCACGGCATCCTGGGTGCCGGCGACGATGAGGTCGAGGGTGGATTCGTCCATCTCGTCGAGATGCGGATTCAGGACGTAATCGCCATTGATGTAACCGACGCGTGCGCCGCCGACCGGCCCCATGAAGGGAACGCCGGAAAGCGTCAGCGCAGCGGAGGCGGCGACCATCGCGACGACGTCCGGGTTGTTCTCCAGGTCATGCTGCATGACCGTGATGATGACCTGCGTGTCGTTCTTGTAGCCTTCGGGGAAAAGCGGGCGGATCGGACGGTCGATCAGGCGTGAGACGAGCGTCTCGTTCTCGGTCGGACGGCCTTCGCGCTTGAAGTAACCGCCGGGGATCTTGCCGGCGGCATAGGTCTTTTCCTGGTAGTTGACGGTCAGGGGAAAGAAATCCTGGCCGGGCTTCGGCGCCTTGGCCGAAACCACGGTGGCGAGCACGACGGTTTCGCCGTAGGTGGCAAGAACTGCACCGTCAGCCTGGCGTGCGATCTTGCCGGTTTCGAGCTTGAGCGGACGCCCAGCCCATTCGATTTCTACCTTGTGGGTCTCGAACATGTTCTGTCCTTCGTGTGCGGGAGAACGTCCGCGGCCGGTGCGGCGCGGGCGATCTCGATGCCGCTTGGTGGCGCATCACGGGCAAGACAACGGGAGGCTTCTGAATAAGACCGGCCGCTCGCCGCCTGTGCGCACCCCGCATGGAAGCGCCTCGGCAAGCAGGCGCCGAAGCATCCTGCAATCCTGCCCCATGACGGGCCATCGGTTGATCCGCGATACCGGCCCATCCGGTTCGCTGGACGGTCTCCCCTTAATTCAGGCGCCTCCGGCGCCCCTGGAGAGACAGTTTCTGCAGAGTAGCGCGGGCTTTTAAGCCGCGCCAAGGTCCTGCAGCATTTCGATTGACTGCATGTTTTATCCTTAAATCGGATCCGATTTATGGAAATATGCAGCGTGGCGCGCGAGCGCCAAAAGAAAAGCCGGCGGATCGCCAAGCGACCCGCCGGTCAGCTCTACTAGCGACGGATGCCGAGGGCACCGATCAGCTTGCTGTAACGCGCTTCGTCTTTCTTCTTCAGATAGTCGAGGAGCGAACGACGGCTGGAAACCAGCGCGAGAAGACCACGGCGGGAATGATTGTCCTTCTTGTGGTCCTTGAAGTGTTCGGTCAGGTTACTGATCCGTTCCGTCAGGATCGCAACCTGGACTTCCGGGGAGCCGGTATCGCCTTCAGCGGTCGCGAATTCCTTGATGAGCTGAGCCTTGCGCTCTGCAGTGATCGACATCGGATGATCCTTTCGTTTCGAGGATTTCGGGGTCGCCGGCAGCCGGGATGTCGTCCAGCCGCGGCCGTTCACACGAAGAGGCGGCGCCTTTCGCTGGCGTGCCTATAACCGAAACCGATCCAAAAGGAAAGGGTGATACGCCCGTCGGCAAGCGCCCAACCCGGACGGCAGCACGCCGGCCGATCACGGCGGATTCGCCATGTATATGCGGCGGCCTTCTTGCCTCACTCGGCCGCCTCCTCCGTCTCATCCCTTCCGCTGTCGCGCGGGATGCGGATCAGCCACTCGATGCCGTCGGCATGCATCGTTCTCTCCAGTTCGGCGCGCAGCGCCATGCCGAGCATGCGCTCAAGCACAATCGTGCCGAAACCTCTGCGGGGCTTGGCCTTGTTCGACACGCTCATCTTCGCGCCCCGCTCCCGCCAGCGGATTACGAGCGTCCTCTCCTCGACCGCCCACTCCAGCATGATCGTCCCGGCCGGACTGGCGAGCGCACCATGCTTGATGGCGTTGGTCGCCAGCTCGTGGAACACCATGCCGAGCGTCTGCGCCATCTGCGTGTCCAGCCGCAGATCGGGACCGTTGAGCACGACGCGGTTCTGATCATCCGGCATGAAAGGCTGAAGCTGACCCAGCACCAGCTCGCGGAACTCGACGCCGAGCGCTGCGTTGGCAAGCATCAGGTCGGTCGAGCGCGCCAGGCCGGCGAGGCGCCGGCGGAATGCATCGACGAATTCTGGCGTATCCTCGGCGGAAGCAGCGGACTGGGCAAGCATCGACTGGATGACCGTCAGTTGGTTCTTCGAGCGGTGGGCGACTTCGCGCATCAGAAGGCGAATTTCCGCCTCCGCCCGGGTGCGGGCGGCCGCCGCGAGCGCCAGAGCGGCCGACACAGCCTCGACCTCCGTAATCATATAGCGACGCGGCTCGATTGCTTCGCCGGCGCCGAGACGCCGCGCGTCTAGCGCCAAGAGCTTGACGCCTTGCGTCAGCAACCGCGCGATCGTCAGCGAGCCCGCGATGGCGATGCCCGCGAAGAGGACCCCGCCGAGCGACAGCCACAGAAACGACGAGACCATGGGCTGATCGACGATCTCGCGCGGAGCCCAGGCGACGATGCGCCAGCCGGCCACCACAGAGAATTCCGATACAACGCGATATTCCGCGCCGTTCGCCCTGACGTTGCCGACACCGATGCTGATCGCCGGCAGCGCTTTCAGAAAGAACGGCTCGCCCGATCTCACCGCCGGATCCGAGGAGACGATGACCTTGCCTGCGCCATCGACAAGCGCCGCATTCCAGCCGGGTGACAGCGTCTCACGATTGACGGCCTTCGCCATGCTGGAAGCATCCTGGGTCAGTCCCAGCAGAAATTGCTCTCCGTCGGGAGCCATATAGGGCAAGTAGACACTGAAGACCCATCGGCCGCTCGCCTCGGAAAAGAAGACGCCCGAGACGGAAGGCAAATTGCTTGTGAAGGCACGCTCGATCTCGGGATCCGAAGTCTTTCCGAGCGGCGTTCCGAACGGAAAGCGGGTGTTCAGGCGCAGATTATGGCTGCGGTCGATCATGATCATGTCGGAATCCGAATCGGCGAGCGCCACCGAAGCGCGATTGAAGAAGGTGCCCATTCCGCCGAGATCGATTGCTGGCGAGGTCGACAGCACCTTCAGCGTCGTCCGCATGCCGTCAACCTCGCGCTCGACAATACGCGTGACGGATCCCGTCGAGGCCCTGAGCAGCGAGGTAACAACCTGCTCCTGCGCATCCAGGCTGCGCTTCAGGATCACGAGCGAGAAGATGAACGGCGGTATGATCGCGATCAACAGGAGGGAGATGAGGTAGAAGCTGAAGGGACGCCGGAGGTAGTGGCGAATATAGCTGGCTGCCGCCTGCAGGCCGCCGGCAGATATCTCTCGCTCACTTTTGCTCGCTTCAACCATTCCGATCGCCTTTTGCCGTTGGCCGTTACATCGCTGGAGCGGGGATCAGATGTAATATAGCCTCTGCTCCTCATCCGCCCACCGGCACCTCTCCCGGCAGGCAGGGGCGCGGTGGGAGGCAATCCAGCGGCCTCACTTCACTCGCTTAGCGCATCCGCCCGAAAATCGTAATCGATTTTCGGGAAAACTCGATGCGCAGAGTCAAAGAGTCACAGCGACCTTTGCGCGTCTGAAAGACGCACGGCGCTGTAGCGCCAAGGGAGTATACGCGCGCTTGCTTCGACAGGGACGATTTCGGATATCGGCGCTGAATGTCTCCCCGAATCGACCTTACTTCAGAGTGACATGCAGCCAGCGTCCGCTCTGACGCGCGCCGCAGTAGAATGCTCAATGGTCGGCAAATACGCGTTTCGGCCGGAATTCTCCCTCGGCGATCTCCCCAATGGCGACGAGCTTGCCACGCGCCGTGGCATAGGCTTCAGGGGTCGGCAGCGGCGCGTCGCGGCCGCGCAGGATGATCGGATTTCCCATCCTGAGCCGGTGCGCCTGGTCGTCGTTGACCGCGACATGCGGCAGGTCGGAAAGCGCTTCGCCGGTCTCGATCAGGTATTCGTCGAGGGCGGCAAGCCGCTCCGCCTCGTCCTCGATCTTTTCCAGCGCCAGGAGTTCGGTAAGCGGCACCATGTCGTCCTCGCCGAAGGGGGCGACGAAGGTGCGGCGGAGCGAAGCGATGTGGCCGAAGCAGCCGAGATCGCGGCCCATGTCGCGGGCGAGCGAGCGGACATAGGTTCCCTTGCCGCATTCGATCTCGAACTGGGCAAGATGCGGCGTTGAGCCGATCAAAGACAGGCGGAAGACCTCAACTTCCCGCGCCGGAATCTCGACGATCTCGCCGTCGCGCGCAAGATCGTAGGCGCGCTCGCCATCGATCTTGATCGCCGAAAACTGCGGCGGCACCTGGGCGATCACGCCGGTGTACTTCGGCAGCAGGGTACGGATCGCCTCCTCATCCGGCCGTTCACCCGACGAGCGGACGACCTCACCCTCGAGGTCGTCGGTCGAGCGTTCCTCGCCCCAGGCGACTGTGAATTCGTAGATCTTGCGGCCATCCATCACGTAAGGCACGGTCTTCGTCGCGTCGCCGAGCGCGATCGGCAGCATGCCGGACGCCAGCGGATCGAGTGTGCCGGCGTGGCCCGCCTTCTGCGCCTTGAACAGCCATTTGATCTTGGAGACCGCCTCGGTGGAACCGAAGTCGAGCGGCTTATCGAGGATAAGCCAGCCAGAGATCGGGCGGCCCTTGGGTTTGCGCGGTTTGGACATTCTTATTCTTCGTCTTCGGAATCTTGATCGAGATCGCGGCTGACTTCGGGCGAGCGGAGAAGCGCGTCGATCTTCTGATAATTGTCGAAGCTGGTGTCGTCGCGGAAGCGGACGTCCGGCATGTATTTCATCTGCCGAAGCTGCGGTCCGAGCCGGCCGCGGATGAATTTCGCATGCTTGTTCAACGCATCGATGATCGCCGCGTGATCCGCGACGCCAAGCGGTGTCACATAGGCGGTGGCGATCTTCAGGTCCGGCGACATGCGCACTTCCGAAATGGAGATCACCGTCTTCTCGATCAGCGGATCGCGCACTTCGCCGCGTTGCAGCACCTGCGTGATGGCGGCACGCACCTGTTCGCCGACGCGCAGCATGCGCTGGGACGGGGCGGAGGATGTGGATCTGGTCATCGTTCTTACCTTGGACCGCAAAATGCCGAAGCCGTAGCGGTCGCCTTCAATTCGAGAGCCGGCGCGAGGCCAGAAACCCTTGCCTCCGCCCTGCCTGCCTACCGCGCATCACACGCAGCGATTCAAAGCGCTACAGCGATAGCTGCGCCTCTGATTAAGACGCGGCGCTGTAGAAACAATGCGAGCGCCGGATCGCTTCCGGCGCTCGCGCAATCTCCTGCCGGACCAGCCTAGAGCGTCCGCGTGACGTGCTCGACGCGGAAGCACTCGATCGTGTCGCCGGGCCGGATGTCCTCGTAGTTTTCGAAGGCCATGCCGCATTCCTGGCCGGACTGGACTTCCGAGACCTCGTCCTTGAAGCGCTTGAGCGTCTTGAGCTTGCCCTCGTGGATGACGACGTTGTCGCGCACGAGGCGGACGCCGACACCACGCTCGACCTTGCCTTCCGTGACGCGGCAGCCTGCGACCTTGCCGACCTTGGTGATGTTGAACACCTCCAGGATCTCGGCATTGCCGAGGAAGGTCTCGCGCCGCTCGGGCGAGAGCAGACCGGACATCGCCGACTTCACGTCATCCACCAGATCGTAGATGATGTTGTAGTAGCGGATCTCGATACCGGCGCGGTCGGCGGCATCGCGCGCCTGCTTGTTGGCGCGGACGTTGAAGCCGATGATCGCGGCGTTGGAAGCCTCGGCGAGCGAGATATCCGACTCGGTGATGCCGCCCGCGCCCGAATGCACGATGCGCGCACGGACCTCGTCCGTACCGAGCTTTTCCAACGCACCGGCGATCGCCTCGATCGAGCCCTGCACGTCGCCCTTGATAACCAGCGGGAACTCCTTCAGGCCGGAGGTCTGGAGCTGGCTCATCATCTGCTCGAGCGAACCGCGCGAGCCGGACTGGCGGGCAACCGCCTTTTCACGGGCAAGCCGCTGGCGATATTCGGAGATCTCGCGTGCACGGCTTTCGCTTTCGACGACGGCGAACTTGTCGCCGGCAGCCGGCGTGCCGGACAGGCCGAGGACCTCTACCGGGGTCGACGGACCGGCGGCCTTCACATGCTCGCCCTTGTCGTTGACAAGCGCACGCACACGGCCCCACTGGTCGCCGGCGACGATGATCTGGCCGGGGGTGAGGGTTCCCTTCTGGACGAGAACCGTCGCAACCGCACCGCGGCCGCGGTCGAGCTCGGCCTCCACCACGGTACCCTCGGCCGTCCGGTTGGCATTGGCCCTGAGATCGAGGATTTCCGACTGAAGCAGGATCGCCTCGAGCAGCTTGTCCAGATTGGTCTGGTTCTTCGCCGAAACCTCGACGTCGAGCACTTCACCGCCCATGGATTCGACGAAGACCTCGTGCTGCAAGAGCTCGGTGCGGACCTTTTGCGGGTTCGCCGACGGCTTGTCGATCTTGTTGATCGCCACGATGATCGGCACGTTCGCCGCCTTGGCGTGGTTGATCGACTCGATCGTCTGCGGCATCACGCTGTCATCGGCCGCGACGACGAGGATGGCAATGTCCGTCGCCTGGGCACCGCGGGCACGCATCGCCGTAAAGGCGGCGTGACCGGGCGTGTCGATGAAAGTGATCTTCTGACCATTATGCTCGACCTGATAGGCGCCGATATGCTGGGTGATGCCGCCCGCCTCACCGGCCACCACATTGGCATGCCGGATAGCATCGAGCAGCGACGTCTTACCGTGGTCGACGTGGCCCATGATCGTGACGATCGGCGGCCGCGCCTTCTGGTCCTCTTCCGCGTCGGCGATGTTGAAGATGCCTTCCTCGACATCCGACTCAGAGACACGCTTGACCGTGTGGCCGAATTCGGAGGCGATGAGTTCGGCCATGTCGGCGTCGATCAGATCGCCGGGCTTCATCATCTGGCCTTCCTTCATCAGGAACTTGATGACGTCGACCGCGCGTTCCGACATGCGCTGCGACAGTTCCTGGATGGTGATCGTCTCCGGCAGGACAACCTCGCGCGAGATCTTCTCGCGCGTTTCCTGCATCTGGCTGCGCTTGAACTTTTCCTGACGGCGGCGCATCGCCGACAACGAGCGGCTGCGCTGGCCGCCATCTTCGTCGACGGCAGCGGTCAGCGTCAGCTTGCCCTGGCGGCGGCCCTCTTCACCCTTCGGACGGGCGACGGGCTTGGCCGGCTCCGGCCGAACGGGCTTGCCGCGGAGGGCGGCGGCGCCACGCGGGCGCTCGTCTTCTTCCTCCTGGCCGGTACGGCGGCCGCGTACGGCGGCAGGTGCCGGTGCCGATGCCGGCGCCTGTGGCGCAGCGGGAGCGGGGCGCGCCGGCTGCGGACGCGTCTCTGCCCTGCGCTCGGCAACGGCCGGCTGCTCGGCTTCGACCTTCTCGGCCTCGACGGCGGGACGCGCAGCCTCTTCGGCGGCGCGACGTGCGGCTTCTTCCTTCTCGCGAGCGGAGCGCTCTTCTTCCTCGCGCTTGCGGCGGACTTCTTCTTCGGCGCGCCTCTTGGCCTCCTCGGCCTCGCGAATCTGCGCTTCCGCGAGCGCGCGGCGGCGGGCTTCCATTTCGCCTGCCGACAGGTCGTTGAGGACGACGCCGACACGCGGGCGGTTCTGCTCGGCACGCGGCTGTTGCGGCGGCGGCGAGGCAGGCCGCTGCTCGGCCGGCCGCGCGGCAGGCGTGACGGCGACCGGCGTGACCGGGCGCTCATCCTTGTGCTTGGTCAGATGGCCGCGCGTTCTCTTGGTTTCGACTACGACCGCCTTCGTGCGACCGCGGCCCATGTCCTGGCGTACCGTCCCATGCGTCACCCCGGAGGGCTTCAGGGTCAGCGTCTTCTTGCCCGCTACGCTGAGTGTCTTGTCGTCTTTGTTGTCGGTCATTCCGTTCCGTTCCTAGCGATCAGGGCCGGATGCGTATCACCTGACCCCGTCTTTCCAATTGTCTAAAACAGCGCTCGCTATGCCGGCCTTGACCGGTGACGCGTATCATCGCCGTGGCTTGCCAGCGCCGCCTTCGGCCCGGACCGGGACGGATCCTCGGTACTTTTCGAGCATCATTGCGCGCTTCACTACACCTTCACCCGCCTGCCCTGCAAGCGCTGCGGCATGGATAAAAGCATTACTTCCCAAAAGGCCCTCCATTTCCGCCACCGTGAAGGGGCGGAATGCTGGTATTTCCGTTTCGTCCTCGCTGACGAAGCTCATTGCCTTGCGCGCCTGGTCGACCTTGCGGACGCCGTCGGCGGCCGCATCGATCGCGTGGAAGACGCCAAGTGCCGCGAGCCCACGCACGGCCTGTTCCGTCTTCGTCGCGCCGGTGACGAACTGGCCGGCCTTGCGCGCCATGTTCATCATGCCGGCGAGCTGCTCGGCGAGCAGCCTTTCGACTTCGTCCGCCAAGGCCCCATCGGCCTTGACATCGGCCCGAAGGGCCCGGGCGAAGAGCTTCTTCGCCACGGCCTTCTCGACGTGATGCCGCTCCGCCTTGACCCAGCAACCGCGCCCCGGAAGCTGCCGCTTCAAATCCGGGACGACACGACCATCCGGACCGGCGACGAAGCGGATCAGCGCCTCCGGCGAACCGCTCTCGCGCGTGACGATGCAGGTCCGGCTGCTGTCGCTCCGATCCTTCGGCCCACTATCCGAGGGCAGAATGTCCAAGGGCTGAATCTCGGCCTCGGTTGCTGCGGTCATCGGGTTCAGGCATCCTGCTCGGCGCCTTCGGCGACTTCGATCGGCTCGTCCACATCCCTGGCCAGGTCCTCTTCGGTGATCCAGCCGGCCGCCAGACGGGCCTGGACGATCATCGCCTCAGCCTCTTCACGCGTGACATCGAGTTTCGAGAAGATGCCCTCGAAACGCTTGGTCTCGCCGTCCTTGCGCTCCGTCCAGCCGATGAGGTCGTCGGCGGCGCAGCCGGCAAAATCCTCCACCGTCTTGATGTCTTCCTCACCGAGTGCCACCAGCATCTGGCTGGTGAGGCCGTTGATCTGGCGCAGATCATCGGAGACGCCGAGCTCCTTGCGCTTGGCATCCATTTCGGCCTCGATCTTTTCCAGATATTCGCGGGCGCGGGTCTGAATTTCCGTCGCGGTTTCCTCGTCGAAGCCGTCGATCGAGGAAATCTCGTCGAGATCGACATAGGCGAGTTCCTCGACCTCGGCGAAGCCCTCGGAGGCGAGCACCTGGCCGACCATCTCGTCGACGTCGAGCGCATCCATGAAGAGCGCCGTGCGCTCGTTGAATTCCTTCTGGCGGCGCTCGCTCTCCTCCTGCTCGGTGAGGATGTCGATGTCCCAGCCGGTGAGCTGCGAAGCGAGGCGGACATTCTGGCCGCGGCGGCCGATGGCGAGCGAGAGCTGCTCGTCCGGAACCACGACCTCGATGCGCTCTGCGTCCTCGTCTAGGACGACCTTGGTCACTTCCGCCGGCTGCAGGGCATTGACGATGAAGGATGCCGGATCCGGCGACCACGGGATGATGTCGATCTTTTCGCCCTGGAGCTCGCCGACGACCGCCTGGACGCGCGAACCGCGCATACCCACGCAGGCGCCGACCGGATCGATCGACGAATCGTTCGAGACGACGGCGATCTTGGCGCGCGAACCGGGATCGCGGGCAACCGACTTGATCTGGATGATGCCGTCGTAGATTTCCGGCACTTCCATGGTGAACAGCTTGACCATGAACTGCGGATGCGTGCGCGACAGGAAGATCTGCGGGCCACGCTGCTCGCGGCGCACGTCGTAGACGAAGGCGCGCACGCGATCGCCATAGCGCATGGCTTCGCGCGGGATCATCTCGTCGCGGCGGATAATGCCCTCGCCCCGGCCGAGGTCGACGATGACGTTGCCGTATTCGACGCGCTTGACGGTGCCGTTGACGATCTCGCCGACACGGTCCTTGAATTCTTCATACTGGCGATCGCGCTCGGCCTCGCGGACCTTCTGTACGATCACCTGCTTGGCCGACTGCGCAGCGATGCGGCCGAAATCCATGGGCGGCAGCGGATCGGCGATGAAATCACCGAGCTTGGCGTCCGGGTTGCGGTCGCGCGCCAACTCGAGCGGGATCTGGGTTGAATAGTCCTCCGCATGCTCGACCACTTCGAGAAGACGCTGGAGACGAATTTCACCGGTCTTCGGATTGATGTCGGCGCGGATGTTCGATTCCGAGCCGTAGCGCGAGCGCGCCGCCTTCTGGATCGCATCTGCCATCGCGGCCAGAACGATCTCGCGGTCGATCACCTTTTCGCGTGCCACAGCATCTGCGATCTGCAGAAGTTCGAGCCGGTTAGCACTGACTGCCATGTCTTGTCTCCGTCTGGTTGCAGGAGCCTCAAAGAGCGCCCTGCCTCATTCGATAGGTTTGTCTTCGTCTTCGAAATTTTCGTTGGCGGCGCGCGCTGCCTTCGCCTTCTTGTCAGCCGTCAGCGCATCGCGAATGAGTTCGTCGGTCAGGATCAGCCGCGCTTCAGAAAGGGCGGTGAACGGAATTGCGACTGCTGCGTCCTCGCCATAGGCGGGCTGGTCGCGTTCGAGGCGGAAACCCTCCTCGTCCACCGACACGATCTTGCCGCGGAAACGCTTGCGCCCGTCGACCATGACCGAAGTCTCGCACTTCATCAGATGGCCCTGCCAGCGGATAAAGTCGGACTTGCGCACCATCGGCCGGTCGATGCCCGGCGACGACACTTCGAGATGATATGCCTTGTCGATGGGATCCTCCACATCGAGAACCGGCGAGATCGCCTTGGAGACCTCTTCGCAATCCTCGACGGTCATCGTGCCGTCGTTGCGTTCCGTCATGATCTGCAGCGTCAGCCCATTCTGGCCGGAGAGTCGCACGCGCACAAGCCGGAAGCCCATCTGCACCAGTACGGGCTCGATGATATCGGCAACGCGTCGGTCCAGGCCGGTTTCCATGATCAGCCGCGGTTCATTTGCATATTCAGCCGATGCGCTATCGGACAACGATCATCTCCTCATCGGATCGGCTAATAAAAAAGAGCGGGTCCTGACGGAGCCCACTCTTCATCTACCGATCAAGAATTTGAGGCTGATATACGCTTCCTTGCCGGAGATTGCAAGGGTAGCGCCCAAAGCAGCGCCAATTCCGCACACAGCGGCGGTCCGGCCCTGTAGGGCAAGTTTCAGCGGCTGGCGGATCGCGCTTCAGAGCGTATAACGAAGGCGCCTCCCCGGTTCACTATCAAATGGAAGAGATTACGAGGTGACGAACCGCATATCGCCGCTTACGCCCTTCAGGCACGATACGTTCCGCACCATCTGGATCGCCAGCCTCGCCTCCAATCTCGGCGGGCTCATACAGGCGGTCGGCGCTGCCTGGCTGATGACCTCCATCTCCCAATCGGTCAACATGGTGGCGCTAGTGCAGGCATCGACCTCGCTGCCGATCATGCTCTTCTCGCTCCTCTCCGGCGCGCTCGCCGACAATTTCGACCGCCGCCGTATCATGTTGGTCGCCCAGGGCTTCATGCTCGCGGTGTCGGCGGCGCTGACGGCCTCGGCCTATTTCGGCCTCATCACGCCTTGGCTGCTGCTCCTCTTCACCTTCCTGATCGGCTGCGGCACGGCGCTCAACAATCCGTCCTGGCAGGCCTCGATCGGCGACCTGGTCCCGCGGGACGACCTGCCGGCGGCCGTCACCCTGAACAGCGTTGGATTCAACATCACCCGCAGCGTCGGGCCGGCGATCGGCGGCGCCATCGTCGCCGCCGCCGGAGCGGCAGCCGCATTCGCCGCCAATACGCTCAGCTATGTGGCGCTTCTCTTGGCGCTCTTTCGCTGGCGACCGGTCGTCCAGGAGAGCAGGCTGCCGCGGGAGGCACTCGGACGGGCGGTATTCGGCGGCCTTCGTTACGTGGCGATGTCGCCCAATATCGGCAAGGTGCTGCTGCGCGGCTTTGCTTTCGGCCTTTCGGCGAGCGCCCTCCTAGCGCTCCTGCCGCTGGTGGCGCGCGACCTCGTCGACGGCGGACCGCTTACCTTCGGCATCATGCTAGGCGCTTTCGGTCTCGGGGCGATCGGCGGCGCGCTGCTGAGCGCGCGGCTCCGGGAACATTTAACGAGCGAAACCATCGTGCGCTGCGCCTTCGCCGGCTTCGCCTTGAGCGCGATCGTCACCGCGCTGAGCTCCGCCGCCTGGCTGACCTCGCTCGTGCTCACCGTCGCCGGCGCCTGCTGGGTACTGGCACTGTCGCTCTTCAACACGACGGTCCAACTCTCGACGCCGCGCTGGGTGGTCGGCCGGGCGCTCTCGCTCTATCAGACGGCGACTTTCGGTGGCATTGCCGGCGGCAGCTGGCTCTGGGGCGTGGCGGCAGAGGAATACGGCGCCGCCGACGCGCTGATCGGCTCCTGCCTGCTCATGCTCGCGGGCATCGCCATCGGCCTGCGCTTCGCGCTGCCGGAATTCACATCGCTGAACCTCGATCCGCTCAACCGCTTCAACGAGCCGCTGCTCGCGCTCGACCTGAAGCCTCGCAGCGGCCCGATCGTGGTGATGATCGACTACGAGATCGCCGAAGCGGACATTCCCGAATTCCTGAAGACGATGGCGGAGCGGCGCCGCATCCGCATCCGCGACGGCGCCGGTCACTGGGCGCTGATGCGCGACCTCGAAAACCCAACGACCTGGACCGAGACCTACCACGTGCCGACCTGGGTCGAATATGTCCGCCACAACCAGCGCCGCACCCAGGCCGACGCCGCCGTCGGCGACAGGCTAACCGAGCTTCACCGAGGCGAGAAGCCGCCTCGCGTCCACCGCATGATCGAACGCCAGACCATCGTTCCCGAGCACTACGAGCGCTACAAGCGGCCGGTCGAGATGCATTGAGGGCGGACACGAAAGTCTGACGCCTGATAATACGGCGCGAAAACGCGAGCACAAGCCGGCGGACGAGCAGAGGCGCAAGGTCATCAAAGACACGAAAGTCCCGCGAAGAGGCAACGCTCTCGATTTAGCGGAGAAGGTCGAGGCCGCAGTTTTGCTGCAAGGACGGCGCCGGCGGGAACGGATTCGCCCTCCCCGCGTTACCGCCTCAACGCCAACAACATGGAATTAGGCAATGAAAGGTATCATTCTCTGGCTGATGGGTGTTCCCCTGATCGTCATTATCCTGCTTTACATGTTCGTTTTCTGACGCGACTTGCCATGCGAGTGGCTCCTCCCGACCCTCCGCAAACAACCTGGCGCCCAGCTTTCGGCGCTTTTAGCACACGCAGCCACCTGGCAGGCGTCGCGCTCCGGACCCGATGCACGGCGATCGTCAGGTGAGCATTGCACCTTACGAAGCCGCGATGTTTAGTCCCAGGATCACCGCAGCTTCGCCTTCAATGAAGCGTCCGGAAAGCAGGTCGGTGCGATGCCGTTCTTCGCCTGCCAGTCGCCGAGCGAGCGGCGGGTCTTGTAGCCCGGCAGCCCGTCCACCTTGCCGACATCGTAGCCGACTGCGACAAGCGCTTTTTGCATGCCGAGCACGTCGGAGCGCAGCATCTTGCCGACATTGCCCCACTCGGCACGGAAGGCGCCGCTGCCCGAGGCGATCCGGTCGGCGAGGTTGCCGATGAACAGCGCGTAAAGATCAGAATTGTTGTATTCCTTGATGACGTAGAAATTCGGCGTCACCACGAAGCTCGGGCCATGCCTGCCGGCGGGCACCAGCATCATGCCGGAAGCGGAGCGCTCAGCCGCCGGAAAAGGCTTGCCCGAGACGCGGGTGATGCCCATGCCGGCCCAGTCGGCGATCGGACGGGCGAGATCCGGCCCCTCTTGCGCGCAGGATATCCCGGCCGGGATCGAGACTTCGAACCCCCAGTCACGGCCGCTCTCCCAGCCCTTCTCGGCGAGATAGTTGGCGATCGAGGCGAGGCTGTCCGGCACGGAATTCCAGATATCGCGGCGGCCGTCGCCGTCGAAGTCGACGGCGTATTTCAGGAAACTGGACGGCAGGAACTGTGGCTGGCCCATGGCGCCGGCCCAAGAGCCGCGCATGTCCGATTCCTTCACGTCGCCGCTCTCGAGAATATGCAGCGCCGCGATCAGCTCGCGGCGGAAAAGCTCCGGCCGCGTCGACATGAAGGCCTTGGTGGCGAGCACGTCCATGATCGGATGTGGTATTTTCGCCCGGCCGTAGCCGGATTCACGACCCCAGATGGCGAGAACGACCGAGCCGGGGACACCATAGATCCTCTCGACCTTTCTCAGGCTCGCCGCGTGGGCGGAGGCGAGGCTTCGGCCGGTCGCAGCCAGGCCCTGCAGCCGCTTTTCGGAAAAGTAGGATCCGGGCGAGGAGAACTCCGCCTGGCTCTGCTTGCGCTCCTTGGGCTTCGGAAAGCCGGGCGGCATGAGATCCGGCAGGTCCCAATCGAGCTTAACCGCCTGAAATGCAGCCTTGAAGGCGCTGGCGGAAATGCCGGCCCTCTCGGCTTCCGGCCAGAGTTCGTCCTGCAACCAGCGGCGAAACTGGCCTTCCACCTCCGGCTTGGAGGCGGCAAGGCAGGAACCGGTCCAGGCCGCGAGCGAAAGGATCAGAACGGACAGGAATTTCAGCATCGGGCTCCTCACGATCAGACGAGCATTGGCGAAGACTCAGATCGTCGTGCGCGCCCTGAGCGCGGCCGTCAGCGTGCCTTCGTCGAGATAGTCGAGTTCGCCGCCGACCGGCACACCATGGGCAAGACGGGTGATCTTGACCTCGATGCCATCCAACTGGTCGGTGATGTAATGCGCCGTCGTCTGGCCCTCGACGGTGGCATTGACCGCGATGATCAGTTCGCGCACGCCACCCTTGGCGACCCGGTCGACCAGACCCTTGATATTCAGGTCGTCCGGCCCGATCCCGTCCAGCGGCGACAGCGTGCCGCCAAGCACGTGATAGGCGGCGTTCATCGCGCCGGCGCGCTCCAGCGCCCAGAGATCGGCGACATCCTCGACGACGATGATCACCGACTGGTCCCGCCGCTCATCGGTGCAGACGGTGCAGGGATCGATCGTATCGACATTGCCGCAGCAGGAGCAGATGCGCACCTTGCGATGCGCCTCGCCCATCGCCTCGGCGAGCGGCCCGAGCAATTGCTCCTTCTTCTTGACGAGGTGCAGCGCCGCCCGCCGGGCGGACCGGGGGCCAAGCCCCGGCACCTTCGCCAGGAGCTGGATGAGCTTTTCGATTTCGGGACCGGTGACTCGCTTTGCCATGGCAGGCTTCTAGCGCATATCGCCGACGAACGGAATCGTCTCGTTACGATCAGAACGGCAGCTTCATGCCGGGTGGAATCGGCAGGCCTGCGGTCAGTTCCCGGGTCTTTTCAGCCTGCAGGGCCTCGACCTTGTCCTTGGCGTCCTTGTGGGCAGCGACGACCAGATCCTCGAGGATCTCGACATCATCTTCCTTGAAGAGCGAAGGGTCGATCTTCAGGCTCTTTATGTGGCCCTTGCCGTCGAGGCGAACGGTGACGAGGCCCCCGCCCGAGGTGCCGTCGACTTCGAGCGCGGCGATCTCCGCCTGCAGCTTCTCCATCTTCTCCTGCATTTCCTTGACCTTGCCCATCATGCCCATGATGTCGCGCATTGTCGTCTCCTGTTTTCTCGTATTTCCTCTTTGGGTGAAGGCGCGCGAAGCGCCATGCGTCCCTATGCCGTCGCTATTCTATGTCGTCACCCGGCACGATGTCTCCGTCCTCGGACTCGGCCGTCGCCGGCGCAAGGCTTTCCGCCTCCTCCTCGGCCGCGCGTATGCGAACGTCGGTGATGCGGGCGCCGGGAAACCGCGCGAGGATCGCCGCGACATCCGGGTCCTGGCGCGCATCGTTGACGCGCTCCTCCTGGGCGCGCTGCTCGGCTTCGACGAGCGTCGGCTCGCCCGGTTCGCGGCTGTAGCTGACGACCCAGTGGATGCCGGTCCATTCTTTGAGCTTCACCGCAAGTTCGCCGAGCAGCGTCTTCGGGGCGTCGTCGGGAAGGTTGACATCGAGCCGGCCAGGTTCGATGTACACAAGCCTTAAGAAACCGCGCACCAGCGTCTTCAGCTTGATGTCGCGGTTCTTGCCGCAGAGATCGGCGATGTCGCTGATCGAATTGACCGATACCCTGGGCTGCGGCTTGGCGGCCGGTGCCGCCGCAGGGCTCTCCTCGAGGCGCCCGACGCCGATCGGCTGCGGCACTGAATCCGAAACGGCGCGCAGCATGGTGGCGCCACTGCCCGAAGGTCTCTGGACGGGCGCGGGTTCGACGGAACGGGCCTCGACCGACGGGCCGGCCTGCGGCTGGGGTCCGCCGCCACTGCGGGGCGGCACCGGGCGTCCGCCGGCATCGTTGCCCGAAAGCTCGAGCAGCCGCCGCGCCGCCTCCTCCGGCGAGGGCAGATGCGCGGCATGGGCGAGCCGGATCAGCACCATCTCGGCGGCGCCTGCCGGCCGTGCGGAGCTTTCCGCCTCGGGAATGCCTTTGAGAAGCATCTGCCAGATGCGTGAAAGCGTCGTCACCGCGACGCCTCCTGCGAATTCTGCACCGCGCGTGCGCTCGATCTCGCTCAGGGACTGGTCGTTCGCCGCCTCGGGAACGTATTTCATCCGGGTGACGAGGTGGGTGAAGTCGGCAAGATCGGTCAAAACCACGGTCGGATTGGCGCCGGCTTCGTACTGCGCCGAAAATTCGCCGAGCGCCGCCGCCGCATCGCCCTTGATGATGTGCGCGAAGAGGTCGACGATACGCGCCCGGTCGGCGAGCCCCAGCATCGAGCGCACCGTTTCCACCTCGACGGCCCCGCCCCCATGGGCGATCGCCTGGTCCAGCAGCGACAGGCCGTCGCGCGCCGATCCCTCGGCTGCACGCGCCACCATCGCCAGTGCCTCCGGGTCGAAGGGCACGGCCTCCTTGTTGAGAATGGTCGAAAACAGCCCGACGAGGTCGGAGGCGCCGATGCGCCGGAGGTCGAAGCGCTGGCAGCGCGACAGGACCGTGATCGGAACCTTGCGGATCTCCGTGGTCGCGAAGATGAACTTCACGTGCTCCGGCGGCTCTTCCAGCGTCTTCAACAGGCCGTTGAAGGCCTGCGTCGAGAGCATGTGCACTTCGTCGATGATATAGACTTTGTAGCGGGCCGAGACGGGCCGGTAGCGCACCTGCTCGATGATCTCGCGGATGTCGTCGATGCCGGTATGGGAGGCAGCGTCCATCTCGATCACGTCGACATGGCGGCCATCCATGATCGCCTGGCAGTGCTCGCCGGGGACGCGCAGGTCGATGGTCGGCTTGTCGATCTCCGCGGTCTTGTAGTTCAGGGCGCGCGCCAGGATACGCGCAGTCGTGGTCTTGCCGACGCCGCGCACGCCCGTCAGCATGTAGGCCTGGGCGATGCGGCCGGTCTCGAAGGCGTTGGTGAGCGTGCGCACCATCGGTTCCTGGCCGACCATGAGATCGGAGAAATCCTTGGGGCGATACTTGCGTGCCAGGACGCGATAGGCGGCCGGTTTCTCGGCGGGCGAAACGGGAAGTGAAACGGGGGATGAAATAGGCGCTTCGTCGCTCATCGACCCTGCCGCTGCTCGAACTCTTGTCCCGACAGGACGGAGAAGAAGGTGGGAGGCTGGCACGATGACCCGTGCCGGGGCTCGTTAGGGCTGCTTCCTTCCGGACCTGACCCGGTTGGCGAGTGGCTCGTCCACCACCAACCTCCCGGCCTCCATATCGGCAATATCTCAAGCAAATGCAAGCCAAGCCATCAAAAAACTGATATCGGTATGCAAAACAAGGCGAATCCGTTGTAGACCGAGGAGAGTTTCTTGCCTACCTTCACGCTCGATGAGCGCCTTGAGCGCGACGGTATCCCGATCGCCTCGATCGGCCTCTGCCAATTGCGCCTGATGAACGACCGCCGCTGGCCCTGGCTCATCCTCATTCCCCAGCGCGACGGCGTTTCAGAAATCTCCGATTTGTCGCCGCTCGACCAGACGATGCTGACATTCGAAACGAACCTGGTGGCGACGGCGCTGAAAAAGGTGACGGAGGCCGAGAAGATCAATGTCGGCGCACTCGGCAACATCGTCCGACAGCTCCATGTGCATGTCGTCGCGCGCCGCACGGGCGACCCCAACTGGCCTGGCCCGGTCTGGGGCTTTGGCAAGGCCGAACCGTGGCCGGAAACGGACCACAAGGCGTTCGCAGCACGCATACTGGAAAATCTCTGAATATGACGAAAACGATCTTCGATCTTCACAGCCCTCACCCGGAACCGAGCACTTTCGTCGCTTTTGCGGAAAACCACCTCGAGCGCCAATCCGAACATCGAAGCGACGACTGCGTCGAAGTGGCGCTCAAACATCCGGCTGCGCATTTCCTCGCCTTTTCCGGCGCCAAGCTGATCGTCAAGCACGACGAGAAGATCATCGATCCGCTCTTTGCCCCTTACGAGCTTGCCGACCTTGAACCGGCGCTCGAGGAAACGATCCTGCTCGGCTGCCTGCCGAACGGCGAACCACGGCTCGCGGTGCCGTCTGGGCTTACCGATGAGACCGTGCCCGAACCCTTCAAGATCGCCGACGCGCGCACGCTCTATCGCCAGCAGATGCTACCGGAAGAGCTCCTCGGCCAGTTCGCGCAAGGTTCGAGCCTGATCGTCTGGAACGCCAACAATCGCTTCTGTGGCCGCTGCGGCGGGCCAATGGATGGAAGGGCCGGCGGCTACCGGCGCATCTGCACCGCCTGCGGCCATATGGTCTTTCCCCGCACGGATCCGGTTGTCATCATGCTGACCATCGATCTGGAGCGCGATCTCTGCCTTCTCGGCCGCAGCCCGCATTTTGCGCCGGGCATGTATTCCTGCCTTGCCGGCTTCGTGGAGCCGGGCGAGACGATCGAGAACGCCGTGCGCCGGGAGACGCAAGAAGAATCGGGCATTCGCATCGGGCGGGTCCGCTATCACGCCTCGCAGCCCTGGCCCCTGCCGCATTCGCTGATGATCGGCTGCTATGCCGAGGCGAAATCGACCACCATCAAGCGCGACGAGCAGGAGCTCGAGGACGTGCGCTGGTTCACCCGCGCCGAGACCGAAGCCATGCTGGAGCGCACGACCGGCATAGCCGACACCGGCAACGAGCACATCCCGCCGCCGAAAGGGGCGATCGCGCACCAACTCATGCGCGACTGGCTCGCCTGGCCCGAGTGACGCGCTGTCGCCGACGGTCTCCGTGCTATCGGCGCCGCATGTGCGACGGCATTTCGCCGAAAGCCTCGAAAAACTGGCGGCTGAAGCGGCCGACATTCGAAAAACCCCATCGCCGGGCGATCTCGGCGAGCGGCTCGTCGTGATGCTTGAGAAGGTCGTCCTTGGCCCTCTGCAGCCGGACGTCGCGCGTATATTCGAGGATCGTCTTGCCGGTCGCGTCGCGAAAGGCCTGCTGCAGCGTCCTGAGGCTGACGCCGCTTGCCTGAGCCACCTCGACGGTGGAGGGCGCTTCTTGCGCATGCTCATGGATATAGTTGATGGCGGCCTTGACCTGCCGGCGGGACGGCGTGGCCAGCCGCCTCTCGAACAGGTGGCTGTGGTTGTGCGGCCAGAACTCCAGGATCATGTCTTGAACGAGGTGCGAAAACGACCTCGCGGCCGCCATATTGTCGAGCGACGCGAACTCCGGATTTTTCAGCCCCTGCAAAAGCCAGGTCATCGAGGCAAAACGCTTCGCGTCGGATGGCACGACTGTTGCAAATTCTATCGGCTCCCGCACCGGCGTTTCGAAGAGGACCGACAGACGCGTTTGCAGGATCTCGGGTTGAAAGGCGAGATTGGTGTGCTTTCGCTGCCCGGGAAAGCCATAGCGGCGAACGTGTCCGCCATTGCTGGCGACCGCCTCGCTTGAGCCGGTTTCCCAAAGGCCGCTCTCGGTTTCCAGAAGCATTCCCCCCGCTTCGGGGAACGTAAACAGGGCGAACTCGCCCTCAACGGGCACTATGTCGAAGCCGCCGCTGGTGTCTGCGAAATCGTAGCGCAGTTCGCCGATGCGCCCCAGCAGACCCGCAGTCGCAAGCTTTAGCTGCGCCGAATGGGGCTTCAGCTCGATATTGCTATAGTGCCTGCTAAGAAGTTCGACCATGTGGTCCGCAGATAGAGTACCGGCGTCGAATGCCATCGCACCGTTTGAATTCATTTGTTGCCCCTCACTGAATGATCAGGACGATGGCGCGCGGAAAACCGCACCCCCTTGTTGCCCGTTCCTGACAGCCCTCACGGCCGTCATCATCGGCAGAAAGAGCGGCTTGTACAAGGCCGGGGCAATTCTACGGAGGCTAGATTGGAACGATTGGAGGCAAGCCCGGCAGCGGCCAAAATCGTGGCAATTGGCCGGTGTTCGCCTTGGTGCGATCTTTGCAAACGAAACGCCCCGCTCGGGTGACGGCGGGGCGTTCAAAACGACTGCGCCGCGCTGCCAGGAGGCGCGCATGCATATCTCTCATCAGCGGCCGTAGACGGCGGCGTGAATCTGCGAACGGGAAAGGCCGATATCGCTCAGCGCATGATCGTCGAGGGCGTTCAGCTCGCGGATTGCGCGGCGCTTCGTTGCATATTCCATGATCTTCTGGCGGATCTTCATCTTTGAAACTCCATATCTTGACGAGCATCAAATAGGCATTTGCCCAGAATTCATGTAGTGCCATGATTGCAAATTAGGCATGCGCTCAGCGCGTGGCACCCAGCCGCACTTTTGCCGCTTTTTCAGGCAGAGGCGCGATGTGCGGTCAGAGCACGCCGCGCATCGGGTGAGCCGGATAGATGCCAAGGATGCGCACCTTCTCGGAAAAGAAGCGCAGCTCGTCCATTGCGTGCCGGACGGCAACATCGTCAGGATGCCCTTCGATGTCCGCATAGAACTGCGTCGCCACGAACTTGCCGCCGAGTTGGTAGCTCTCGAGCTTGGTCATGTTGATGCCGTTGGTCGCAAAGCCGCCGAGCGCCTTGTAGAGCGCAGCCGGGATGTTGCGCACGTTGAAGACGAAAGTGGTGATGATCACTTCGTCGTCGGACTTGCGCACGATCCGCTGTTCTTCGCGCGAGAGAACGACGAAGCGGGTCACGTTGCTGTCGGTGTCCTCGACATTCTCAGCGATGATCTCCAGACCATAGAGCTCGGCGGCCAGTCTCGGAGCGAGCGCCGCCATCGAACGGTCCCCCGTTTCCATGACGAGCTTGGCTGCGCCGGCCGTGTCGCCGGCTACCACGGGCTTCCAGCCGTTGGCGCGCACGATCTTGCGGCACTGGCCGAGCGCATGGATATGGCTGTGCACCGTGCGGATCTCGTCGCGCTTGACACCCGGCAGCACCATCAGCTGGAAGCGGATCGGCATGAAATATTCGCCGACGATGAAGAGGCGCGATTCGGGCAGCAGGTGGTGGATGTCGGCGACGCGCCCGGCGATTGTGTTCTCGATCGGGATCATCGCCAGATCGGCATCGCCGTTCTCGACCGCTAGAAAGGCATCCTCGAAGGTCTGGCAGGGCAGCGGCTCCATGTCCGCAAACATGTCGCGGCATGCCATGTCCGAATTGGCGCCATGGTCGCCTTGAAAGGAAATCCTGTTGGTCTTGACGGTCACTCTGGTTTCCCTTCTCAGCTTCTGGCGGAAAGAATGCGACGGGCCTTTTCGAGGTCATCCGGCGTATCGACGCCGAGCGGCACGGAATCGACGATCTCGACGTCGATGCGCATGCCGGCTTCAAGCGCCCGTAATTGCTCGAGCGATTCGCGCTTTTCGAGGGTGGAGGGCGTCAACGACACGAAAGTCTCGAGCGCCTTGCGCCGATAGGCGTAAAGACCGATGTGGTGGTATAGCGGGCCGGCGCCATAGGGCGCCGTCGTGCGGGTGAAGTAAAGCGCGCGCAGCCTGCTTTCCGAAAGCGGCGAACCGACGACCTTGACGACATTGGGATTGGTCTTTTCGTGCTCATCGGTGATCGCCACCGTCAATGTGGCGATGTCGGTCGCCGCATTCTCGAGGGGTTTGAGCGCCGCGCGGATCGGCCCGGGCTCGATCGTCGGCAGGTCCCCCTGGACGTTGATGACGATCTCGGCCTCGCCTTCCGGGTCTGCCTTCGTGAGCGCCTCATAGATCCGGTCGGAGCCGGACTGGTGGTCGCCCCGCGTCATGATCGCCTCGAAGCCTGCGTCGCTCACGGCGGCAAACACCTCCGGCTGATCGACGGCTACGACGATTCGCCCGACATCCGCCTCCTGCGCACGCCGGGCGACCTGGACAATCATCGGCAGGCCGCAGATGTCGGCGAGCGGCTTTCCCGGCAGCCTCGTCGAGGCCATGCGCGCCGGAATGAGCACCAAGCTTTTGACGGAATTTTCACGAATCATCGTCTGGCCTTCAAAAACCCCACAGAAAGTGTCAAAAGGTCTCACTTCGGGGGCCATAATCACTGTTGCAACGCAGAGCCAAAAGACATAGGTTCCGCGCGATTTCAAGATGGGCCGGTTTTTTGTTTGCGCCGGTGGCAAAGGGAGCGTTTGCAGATGAATCCATATGTGAACATGGGTATGGGTGCCTTGCTGGGTACGGTCTTCGTGCTGATGACCGTGTCCATTGCCTCGGAGGGCATTTTCCATTCCGAAGCTCCCGAGAAGGAAGGGTTCGCGATCGTCGCCGAGGAGACGACGGCCGAACCCGGAGCTGCCGGCGGCGGGGAAGCCGCTCCCGAACCGATCGGTCCGCTGCTTGCGACCGCCGATGCCGCAGCTGGCGAAGCCGTATTCAAGAAGTGCGCGAGCTGTCACACCATGGAGAAGGGCGGACCCAACAAGGTCGGCCCGAACCTGTGGGACATCGTCAACCGCCCGGTCGCCTCGCATGAGGGCTTCAGCTATTCCGCCGGCATGCAGACCTTCGCCGAAGGGGGCAAGGTCGTCTGGGACTACGACCACCTGAGTTATTTCCTGGAGGCGCCGAAGAAGCACGTGCCGGGAACGGCCATGGGCTTTGCTGGCCTTAAGAAAGCCGACGAGCGCGCCAACCTGATCGCCTGGCTCCGCGAGCACTCGGACAACCCGGCGCCGCTGCCGGCTCCGGAAGCAACGGGAGCAGCGGAAACCGCCCCGGCCGAAGGTCAGGCGGAGGCCGCCCCGGCTGAAGGAACAGCCCCGGCGCAGGGACAGTCGGAAGCCGTTCCGGCCGAGGGAGCCGCTCCGGCCGAGGGCCAGACGGCGCAGGATTCGCAGGCTCCGGCCCCCGCACCGGCAAATTGAGATTCAAGCAATTCTTCGAAGAAGCCCGGCCGATCAGCCGGGCTTTTTCTTGTTCGGGCTTTCGCGTGCTGGCGACGCCAAACTATCGGATTTTGCTTTGGCAATGCTAATATCTGTGCATATGAAGGCATGAATGCCACGAAACACGATCCGATCTGAGCTAAGTCCTGCTCCTATGGCGAGCGGACCAAGCCGCTCGGAACGAAGGAGCGGAGGACAGATGACCGAGAGCGACGCAAAGACCTTCCTGTTCGAGAAAAACCCCTTTCCGACGGCCGTGAGCGACCGAGAGGCGATCCTCCAGAATCCGGGCTTCGGCCGGGTGTTCACCGATCACATGGTGACGGTCCGCTATTCCGAGGGACGCGGCTGGCATGACGGCAGGATCGAAGCGCGCAAGGCGTTCGAACTCGATCCCGCAACCGTGGTGTTCCACTACGCCCAGGAGATTTTCGAGGGCATGAAGGCCTATCGCCTGCCCGACGGCGGCGCCGCGCTGTTTCGTCCGGACGCCAATGCGCGCCGGTTCCGCAACTCCGCCCTTCGGCTGGCTATGGCGCCCCTGCCGGAGCAATTGTTCGTCGAATCCGTCCGCGAACTGGTCCGCGTCGATCGCGACTGGATTCCGACCGCCGACGGTTCCGCGCTTTATCTCAGGCCGTTCATGATCGCCACGGAGGTCCTCCTCGGGGTCAAGCCTTCGGCCGACTACATCTATTGCGTCATCGCCTCGTCGGTCGGCTCTTATTTCAAGGGCGGCGCGCCGGCGGTTACGCTGTGGATATCGGAGAATTACACGCGCGCCGCGCCCGGCGGCACCGGCGAAGCGAAGTGCGGCGGCAATTATGCCGCCAGCCTCGCCGCCCAGGCGGAAGCCACCCGTGAAGGCTGTGAGCAGGTAATCTTCCTCGATGCTGTCGAGCGCCGCTTCGTCGAGGAGCTCGGCGGCATGAACGTCTTCTTCGTCTTCAACGACGGCTCGCTACAGACGCCGCCGCTTACCGGCACGATTCTGCCCGGCATCACCCGCGATTCGCTGATCACGCTCGCCCGCGACATGGGGCTGGCCGTTCGCGAGGAGCCCTATGCCATCGAGCAATGGGAGGTGGATGCGCAGAGCGGCCGGCTCACCGAAGCCTTTGCCTGCGGCACCGCTGCGGTCGTCACCCCGATCGGCAAGGTGAAGGGCCGCAAACACGGCTTCACGATCGGCGATGGCGGCGCCGGTCCGATCGCCGGCAAGCTGAAGGCGGCGCTGCTCAATATCCAGAACGGCCGCGCACCCGACCCGCACGGCTGGGTCGACCGCCTGTTCTGATTGGCGCCCATGCAGCAATCCAAAGCGCTGCAGCGGCCTTCGCACGTCTGGAAGGACGCGCGCGGCCGCGGCTGCGGCTGATCAGTAGCCGGCTACCTTGTCGACCACATGCTGCAGCGGCAGGCCGCTTTCGAAGCGGGCGATCTGTTCTTCGACATGGGCGAAGAGCGCCTTGACATCGGAAGCGGCCGCGACATGCGGCGTCACATAGACATTGGGCATGCCCCAGAACCGGCTTTCCGGGGACAGCGGTTCCCGTTCGAAGACGTCGAGTGAGGCTGCCGCCAGGGTGCCGTCGTCGAGGCACTCAAGGATATCGGCCTCCACCTGGCTGCCGCCGCGGCCGGCATTGATGAAGACGGGTGCGCCGAAGGGCCCCTTGCGGCTGAGCCTCGCAAAGAGGCTGCGGTTGAAAATGCCCTTCGTTTCCGGCGTTAGCGGCAGGAGGCCGACGAGAACATCACTGCGGCCGAGAAAGCCGTCGAGGCCGGCAGCGTCATAGGTCTCTATGCCTTCGACCACGCGCATCGTGCGCGACCAGCCGATCACCTTGAAGCCCATGACGACAAGCTTGCGGGCCGCATCCTGGCCGAGCACGCCCATGCCCATGATGCCGACGGTCACGTCTGCTGCCTCCGGCTGGCTCAGCTCCCGCCATTCGCGCCTTCTTGCCAGCGCCTCATAGGCGCGATGCTGGCGCAGGTGCATGAGGCATTGCATCACCACCCATTCGCTCATGCGGGTCGTCAGCGTGCGGTCGACAAAGCGCACCAGCGGCACGTCTGGCAGGCCCGGAAGCGTCAGCACGTGGTCGACGCCGGCACCGCCGGAAAAGACGACCTTCAAATCCGGCGCGCGGGAGAAGAGATCGGGCGCGGATTTCCAGACCACCGCATAATCGACGCCGGAGAGATCCCGCCCTTCATGGACGGGATCGGCAAGATTGATCACCTCGCGGCCGGGAAAGGCGCCCTGGAGGGCGTCATCGACCTCTTCGGGAATGAATTTCAGGTCGACGATGACGGGGCTTCTGACAGGCATGACGGAGGTTCTACTGACGGAGTTCTACTGGCGGATGGCGGAAATATTGACGGCTTCCAGATTGAAGGCGGCGGCCATCAGCGCCTTGGTATAATCCTCGCTCGGAGCCTCGAAGATGCGGTCGGCCGGCCCCTGCTCCACGACCCGGCCCATACGCATGACGATCACTTCGTTGGCAAGTGCCCGCACGACCTTCAAGTCATGGCTGATGAAGAGATAGGCGAGATTGTGCTTGCGCTGCAGATCGCGCAGCAGATCGACGACCTGCGCCTGAACGCTCATGTCGAGCGCCGAGGTGGGCTCGTCTAGCATGACGAATTGCGGCTTCAGCACCATGGCGCGCGCGATCGCGATGCGCTGGCGCTGTCCGCCGGAGAACTCATGCGGGTAGCGCCAGCGGGTGGCGGGATCGAGCCCCACCTCTTCCAGGGCGGCGGCGACGCGCGCATCGCGCTCCCCATCGGTGAGCGCCTTTTCGTGGATCCTCAACCCTTCGCCGACGATGTCGGCGATGGACATGCGCGGGCTCAGCGAACCGTAGGGGTCCTGGAAGACCACCTGCATGCGGTTGCGCAGCGGCCGCATCTCGCCGAAGCTGTGGGCATCGATGTCCTGGCCGACGAAAGCGATCCGGCCCTTCGACGAAATCAGCCGCGTCAGCGCCAGGCCGAGTGTCGTCTTGCCCGAGCCGGATTCGCCCACGACCCCGAGCGTCTGCCCAGCGCGGAGCGTCAGGTCGATGCCGTCGACGGCCTTCACATGATCGACGACGCGGCGGAGAAACCCAGCCTTGATCGGAAACCAGACCTTCACGTCCTTCGCCTCGATGACGATCGGCTTCGACGCATCCAATGGCGGCGGCTCTCCCTTCGGCTCGGAGGCGAGCAGGTGCCTTGTATATTCATGCTGCGGATTGGCGAAGATTTCCGCCGTCGGACCGGCCTCGACGATCTTGCCCTTGGTCATGACGCAGACCCGGTCGGCGATCTTGCGCACGATGCCGAGGTCGTGGGTGATGAACAGCATGGACATGCCGTGCTCGTCCTTGAGCGACTTCAGAAGCTCCAGGATCTGTGCCTGAACGGTGACGTCGAGGGCCGTCGTCGGCTCGTCGGCGATCAGGAGTTCCGGGCGGTTGGCAAGCGCCATGGCGATCATCACGCGCTGACGCTGTCCGCCGGAAAGCTGATGCGGATAGGCGCCGAGGCGTTTTTCCGCTTCGCGGATGCCGACCTGACTGAGGAGCTCGAGCGTCCGCGCGCGGCCGGCCGAGCCTTTCAGGCCCTGGTGAAGTTCGAGGATTTCGCCGATCTGCTGCTCGATCGTGTGCAGCGGATTAAGCGAGCTCATCGGTTCCTGGAAGATCATGGTGATGTCGTTGCCGCGAACGTGGCGCAACTCCGCATCGCTTGCCTTCAGGAGGTCCTTGCCGTTGAAGAGGACCTCGCCGTTCGGGTGGCTCGCCGCGGGATAGGGCAGCAGCTTCAGGATCGAGTTCGCCGAAACCGACTTGCCTGAGCCCGATTCGCCGACGAGTCCCACCGTCTCGCCGCGGCGTATGTCGAAGGAAATATGGTCGACGGCAATCGAGGTTTCGCCGCCCTGGTGGAAGGCGACGGAGAGATCGCGGATCGAGAGGAGGGCATCTGTCATCGTCGCGCTCACCGGAACGTCTTTCTCGGGTCGAAGGCGTCGCGCGTCGCTTCGCCGACGAAGATCAGCAGCGACAGCATCACCGACAAGGCGAAGAAGGCGGTCAATCCCAGCCACGGCGCCTGCAGGTTCGATTTTCCCTGGGCGATCATCTCACCGAGCGAGGGGGAACCCGGCGGCATGCCGAAGCCCAGGAAGTCCAGCGACGTGAGCGTCGTGATCGAACCGGAAAGGATGAAGGGCAGGAAGGTCAGCGTCGCGACCATCGCATTCGGCAGGAGGTGCCGATACATGATCGTACCGTTGCCGACGCCGAGCGCGCGCGCCGCATTGACATATTCGAAGTTGCGCGCCCGCAGGAACTCCGCGCGCACGACGCCGACGAAGCCGACCCAGGAGAAGAGCAGCATGATGCCGAGCAGGATGAAGAAGCCGGGCGGCAGGATGGCGGCGATGATGAGCAGGATATAAAGCACAGGCATCGACGACCAGATTTCAATGAAGCGCTGGAAGAGAAGGTCGGTCCAGCCGCCGAAATAGCCCTGCACGGCGCCCGCCGAAACCCCGATCACGGCGGAGGCGATCGTCAGCGCCAGCCCGAAGAGGACGGAGATGCGGAAGCCGTAGATCATGCGCGCCATCACGTCGCGCGCCTGGTCGTCGGTACCGAGCCAATTCATGTTGCCGAGCGTGCAGCCGGGGTCGTCGGCGCCCTGCGGATAGGCGGCGCAGCGCTCCTCCTCATCCATCAGCCAGAAGGGCGGTGTCGGCGCCGAATGAGGGATATAGGAGTTGACCGTCTGGTAGGAATAGCGGATCGGCGGCCAGATCATCCAGCCATTCGCCTCGATCTCGTCGCGGATGAATTCGGAGCGGAAGTCGGTTTCGGCGAGGAATCCGCCGAACTTCTCCTCCGGATAGTTGACGAAGACCGGGAATAGGAGTTCGCCCTTGTAGGAGGCGACGATCGGCCGGTCATTGGCGATGAATTCGGCACAGAGGCTGAGGCCGAACAGGACGAGGAAGATCCAGAGCGACCAGTAGCCGCGCCGATTCGCCTTGAAATTCTGCCAGCGCCGCCGGCCGATCGGAGTCAGCCAGCCTTTTTCCGGCACTTGCGCATAGGTCGTGACGGCACTCATCAGACGTCTCTCCGCTCAAAGTCTATGCGGGGGTCGACCCAGGTATAGATCAGGTCGGAGACAAGGCCGACGAAAAGGCCCATCAGCGAGAAGATGTAGAGCGTCGCAAAGACGATCGGATAATCGCGCTTGACGACCGCGTCATAGCCGAGGCGGCCGAGACCATCGAGCGAGAAGATGTATTCGATCAGCAGCGAACCGGTGAAGAAGGCGGAGATGAAAGCGCCTGGGAAGCCGGCGATAATGATCAGCATCGCATTGCGGAAGACATGGCCGTAGAGCACCCGCCGCTCGGTGAGGCCCTTGGCGCGCGCCGTCGTCACATATTGCTTCTTGATCTCGTCGATGAAGGAATTCTTGGTGAGCAAGGTCGTCGTGGCAAAGGCCGAAAGCAGCAGCGTGATCAGCGGCAGCGTCATGTGCCAGAAGTAATCGAGGATCTTCTGCCACCAGGCAAGCTCATGGAAATTGTCGGAGACGAGGCCGCGCAGGGGAAACCAGTCAAAAAAGGAGCCGCCGGCGAACAGCACGATCAGCAGGATGGCAAAGAGGAAGCTCGGCACCGCATAGCCGATGACGATGACACCGGAGGTCCAGACATCGAAGGTCGAGCCGTCGGAGACCGCCTTCTTGATGCCGAGCGGGATCGAAATGAGATAGGAGAAGATCAGGATCCACACGCCGAGCGAGATCGACACCGGCATTTTTTCGATGATGAGGTCGATGACGGAGGTGTTGCGGAAGAAGCTCTCGCCGAAATCGAAGCGGATATAGTCCCACATCATCGTGGCGAAGCGCTCGAGCGGCGGTTTGTCGAAACCGAACTGCTTTTCGAGCTTGGCAATGAAGTCCGGATCGAGTCCCTGCGCACCGCGATAGCTTCCGCCCTCGTCGCCACCGCCGCCCTGAAGGAGATCGCCGCCGGTGCCGGACAGCCTGTCGGACCCCGCGGCACTGGTAAGGTCGGCGATGACCTGCTCCACGGGACCGCCGGGGGCGAATTGCACGACGGCGAAGGAGATGGCCATGATCCCGACGATGGTTGGGATCATCAGGAGCAGGCGGCGCAGGATGTAGGCACCCATCAGGCGGACCTCGGCATTGTCGTACCGCCGGCCGCCGGGACCAGCCTGGCTGTCGTCTGCCGTCTATGTCGTCTCAATTCCTGAACTCCTCGGCCCTGAGCTCCACGGTCCCGAACTCCTTCAGCACCGCACCAAGGTCGCTGTAGCACTTTAAACTGCTGCATGTCTTTTCCTTAGATCGAAGGTCGATTCAAGGAGAGATGCAGTAGACGCATCGGATCGCACCGGCCCCGTCCCCTAGGCTCAGGACCTAGCTTAACTGATTCGATCCCTGCATTTGGAATCGAGTGAAGCCCCGAGAGCAAGTCCTTCATTGGCTGGCGGCGCTCTTGGACCACCACACGTCGGGAAAGCCGAGTCCGTATTTCGGCAGCTCTTGCGGCCGGGCCAGCTTGTCCCAATAGGCGATCTGGGCGGCCAGCTTATAGTAGAGCGGAATGACGTAATTATGGGCGAGCAGCACGCGGTCGAGCGCCTTGGTGGCCGCAACCAGCGTTTCGCGATTCTTCGCGAAGATCACGCGCTGGACCAAGGCGTCGACGCCGGGATCGGAAATGCCGGCATAATTCCTGGAGCCCTGGCGCGTGGCGGCTGCCGATCCCCAGTAATCCGCCTGTTCGTTTCCAGGGCTCAGGGACTGGCCCCAGACTTCCCAGGTCATGTCGTAGTCGAAGGCGCGCTCGCGATTGGTATATTGCGACGGGTCGACCGTGCGCACGCGCGCCTCGATGCCGATCCGCTTCAGGTTCTGCGTATAGGGCAAGGCGACGCGCTCGAGCGCCGGGCTGCTCAACAGAATCTCGAAGGAGAAGGGCTTGCCCGTCGCCGTATCAACCATCCGGTTACCATTGAGCTCGAATCCCGCCTCATTCAGGAGCTCGATCGCCTTGCGCAGGTTTTCGCGCGCCTTTTGCGGCGTGCCTCCGACGGGATTCTCGTAAGGAGTAGTGAACACTTCCGGCGGCACGAGATCCTTGACCTCATTCAGAATCTCTAATTCCTTGCCTTCCGGCAGACCGGAGGAAGCGAGCTCCGTACCGAAAAAGAAGCTGTCGACGCGCTGGTATTGATTGAAGAATACGGTGCGGTTCAACTCTTCGAAGTCTAAAGCATAGTTCAACGCCTCGCGCACCCGCTCGTCATCGAAAGGCTTGCGGCGCATGTTCGGCACCATCGCCTGCATCACGCCCGTCGCCCGGAAGGGATTGGGAATTTCCTCGCGTTTGACGCGGCCGTTCTTCGCAGCCGGAAAATCGTACGCCGTCGCCCAGCGCATCGCCTGGTTCTCACGCCAATAATCGGTGTTGCCGGAGCGGAAGGCTTCGAACTCGACGTCGCGATCGCCAAAGAAGGAGTAGGTGATCGAATCGAAATTGTTCTGCCCGACATTGACGTTGAGCGAGGCCCCCCAGTAATCGGGCCGGCGCTCGTAGCGGATGGTCCCGCCGGGGGAGAACGATGCGATGCGGTAGGGGCCTGACCCCATGACCGGTTCAAGCGTCGTCCGCGAGATGTCGCGCGGCTTGCCGTCCGGCCCGGTGCTCTCCCACCAGTGCTTCGGCACGATCAGGATCTGCCCGAGGATATGCGGCAATTCGTGATTGTTCTTCTCGTCGAAGTGGAACGTCACCTCCCGGTCCCCTGTCTTCTCCGCCTTTACGACATGCCGATAGTAGCTCTGATAGAGCGGGTTCAATTCCTTCGCCTTGTCGAAGCTGAAGACGACGTCTTCCGGCGTCACCGGCTTGCCATCGGCCCATTTCGCCTCCTGCCTCAGACGGAACGTGGCCGAGGAGATATCGTCCGGGAAGGATACGCTTTCCGCCAGGAGCCCGTAGGCCGTCGAAATCTCGTCCTCGGACGGTTTCATGAGCGTGTCGAAGACGAAACCCAGACCGACGGCCGTTTCGCCCTTCACCAGCAGGGGGTTGAAAGTATCGAAGGTGCCCGTCTGCGAAAGCCTGAGGTCTCCGCCCTTCGGCGCTTCGGGATTCACATAGTCGAAATGCGCAAAGCCCGGCGGATACTTGAGTTCGTCGACGAGCGACAGTCCGTGATGCCAGACCGGCTGCTCTTGAGCCTCTGCCGTTGGCACCAGCAGCAAGGACATTGCCAGGAACGCGGTCGCAAACTTCACTCTTCCAATACCGCCAATGTCCAGCATCCCGTCTTTTCTCCTTGTATTTTCGATAACGCTTTAAAAGAAGAATAAGCGAAATCACGGCAATTGACAGGACCTGCCAAAAATCAGGCGGATTTTTTCAGTCACATCCGGGTGAGTCGCAAGGCTGATGCAATCACGGCGAATCAGGATAGGAGTGGCAGGTCGATGTAGCGCCTGGAGGCTGCCTGTTTCGCGCCTTTGCCGATGGGGGATTGAATGGGATTTGATACGCGCGCGGCGCTTGCACGTTGCGGTTCCGTGCTTCTGAGCCTGGTCGTGGCGGCCGGCCTCTTATCTGCGGATGCGGCTGCGGCCGATGGCACGCCCGCCAAGCAGCTTTTTGGCGCAAAGGCGCTGCCGACGCAATCGGCGGCGGCCGCCTACGGTTTCTATTCGAAGGGGTGTCTTGCCGGAGGCATTGCGATCCCGACCGACGGCCCGACATGGCAGGCCATGCGCCTGTCGCGCAACCGCCGCTGGGGGCATCCGCAGATGATCGCGCTGATCGAGCGCCTCTCCTACGACGCGGCCGAGACGTTCGGCTGGCCCGGCTTGCTGCTCGGCGATATCGCGCAGCCGCGCGGCGGCCCGATGCTCTCCGGCCATGCTTCGCACCAGATCGGCCTCGATGCGGATATCTGGCTGACGCCAATGCCGAAAAGGACGCTGAGCTACGACGAACGCGAGACGATTTCAGCCACGTCCATGCTCGACAAGAAGAGGTTCCTGACAATCGACCCGGCCGCGTGGACGCCCGCCCATGGGCGGCTGATCATGCTGGCGGCGAGCTATCCCGAGGTCGAGCGCGTTTTCGTGAACCCCGCCATCAAGAAGAAGCTCTGCGACACCTGGAAGGGCGACCGCTCAGCGCTGGGCAAGGTCCGGCCGATCTATGGCCACGATTACCATTTCCATATCCGGATCAAATGCCCGACGGGTTCGAAGGGCTGCAAGGATCAGGCCGCGGTGCCCGCCGGAGAGGGTTGCGACAAGTCGCTTGCCTGGTGGTTCACCGACGAGCCCTGGGCGAAGCCGACGAAGAGACCGGCCAAGCCGGTCAAGCCGAGATACGCGACGCTTGACGACCTGCCGAAGGCCTGCGCGCTGGTTTTGAACGGGCCGGCTCCGGCCTCCGAACTGCACGCGACCCATGGCACCGCCTATCGCGCAGCGGCCGCCGTTCCTGCCGCTGCGACCAGCATCGAGGCGATCATCGGTGCGGCGGAAGCGGCGCCGCTCGTAAATATCCCGATCCCCTCGCCGCGTCCGGCTCTGCAGTAGCCGCCCAAATGGCGGCAATAGCCTTCCCATCTTCGCCACGCTCATGTATATGGCATTCAAATCGATTTAAAGAACGCGAGCCGCCCCATCTCATCCGGTTCGCCGTGAGCTCCTCGGAGGCCCCCGTGGCAGATCGCAAATGCCTCGCCCTGATCGCCCATGATCAGAAGAAGGACGACCTTGCCGCCTTCGCCAAGGCGAACGAGGCAGTGCTGACCGGCTGGAAGATCGTTGCGACGGGGACGACTGGCGGTCGCGTGCTCGACATCTGCCCCGGTCTCGACGTGTCGCGACTGAAAAGCGGCCCACTCGGCGGCGATCAACAGATCGGAGCGCTGATCGCGACCGGCGACGTCGATTGCCTGATCTTTTTCGTCGATCCGCTGACGCCAATGCCGCACGACGTTGACGTCAAAGCGTTGATGCGGCTGGCGATCGTCTATGATATCCCCATGGCGCTGAACCGCGCGACCGCCGAGCAGTTGATCGACTTCCGGCGCAACTGATACATAACCGTACCTCTCTCCAAGCCGCGACCAGGACGATCCGCCATGCCCGTTGCGAGTGACCAGACCTTTCCCTTTCCCTTACTGATCGGCGATATCGGCGGCACGAATGCCCGTTTCGCCTTGCTTGTCGACGCTTATGCCGAACCACGGCAACTGCCGCCGATCAAGACCGGCGATTTCGAGACGATCGAGGAGGCGATGCAAAAGAGCATTCTCGACAAGACATCGGTGCGGCCGCGCTCGGCGATCCTCGCGGTCGCCGGGCCGATCCAGGGCGACGAAATCCCGCTGACGAACGCCGGCTGGGTCATCCGGCCGAAGGACATGCTCGCAAGCCTCGGGCTCGACGACGTGCTGGTCATCAACGACTTCGAGGCGCAGGCGCTGGCAGTTGCCGCGCCGGCCGACGAGGACATCGTGCAGATCGGCGGCGGCAGCGTCCTTCCGCGCAGTTCCCGCGTCGTGCTCGGCCCCGGCACCGGCCTCGGCGTCGCGGGTCTGGTGTTCGCCCAGAACACCTGGATCCCGGTGCCCGGCGAAGGCGGCCATGTCGATATCGGGCCATCGAGCGAGCGCGACTTCCAGATATGGCCCTTCCTGGAGCCGATCGAGGGGCGCATGGCGCGCGAACAGATTCTTTGCGGCCGCGGCATCATGAATCTTTATCGCGCCGTTTGCGCGGCCGACGGGATCGATCCGGTGCACGCAGATCAGGCGGAGGTGACGACGGCTGCGCTTGCGGGAGCAGATCCGGCAGCGGTCGAGACTCTGTCGCTCTTCTGCACCTATCTTGGACGAGTCGCCGGCGACATGGCGCTGATCTTCATGGCCCGTGGCGGCGTGTTCCTCGCCGGCGGCATTTCGCAGAAGATACTGTCCGCACTGATGCAACCGGAGTTTCGGACCGCATTCGAGGACAAGGCACCGCATTCGGCGCTGATGCGGACGGTTCCGACTTTTGCGGTGATCCATCCCATGGCAGCTCTTTCCGGGCTCGCCGCCTTTGCGCAGAGGCCGGGTGATTTCGGTGTTGCAACAGAGGGACGGCGCTGGAGAAGCTGACGTGACGGTCGTCGCAAAGACTCGCCAACGGGGCCTCAAGCCACTATAGAGCCCCCGACGCGGGCGCCGGCATGCGGCAGCCATTTCGAGCCAGGAAAGACGGGCTTATTGAACGCCAAGGATAGAAAAGAGCGCGCAGTCGATTCCGAGACCATCAGCGGGATTCTGCGGCGCATCGTCGCCGAAAACGGCCGCGACCACGTTCGTGGCTATGCCTTTGCCATTCTATGCCTGGTGGTGGTGGCAGCCACGACAGGCTTCACGGCGTGGATCATGGAAGCCGTGGTCAACGAGGCCTTCGCCAACAGGCGGGCCGATATCGTGCTCCTGATCTGCGGCGCGATCTTCGCCGCCTTCCTGTTGCGCGGGCTTGCCACCTACGGACAGGCGGTCGCGCTCTCAAAAATCGGCAACAACATCGTCGCACGCTATCAGCGGCGCCTTTATGCGCATCTGATGGCGCTCAGCGTCGGTTATTTCCACGAGCATCGCTCGGCGCAGTTTGCCGCAAAGATCAGCCAGAACGTCAGCGGCATCCGTGACGTCCTGAACATGACCGTGACGTCGATCGCGCGCGACCTTCTGACCCTCATCGGTTTGATCGCCGTCATGTTCAGCAAGGACTGGCTGCTCTCGCTGATCGTCTTCCTCGCCGCGCCGCCCCTGCTCTTTGGCCTACGCTACGTTTCCAAGCGCCTGCGTGCGGCAACGCGCGAGTCCGTCGAGGTCAATAGCCGCGTTCTCGGGGCGATGCAGGAGACCATCCAGGGCATCACCATCGTGAAGGCCTTCACGATGGAGAACCAACTGCGCGGCAAGGTCGAGTCGATCATCGACCGCGCCGAAAACCGGGCGAACCGGATCGCGCGGCTGAGCGAGCGAACCGCGCCGATGACGGAAACCTTTGCCGGACTCGCGATCTCCAGCGTGCTTGCCTATGCCGCCTTCCGGACCATCTATCACAACGTCCCGCCGGGCGCCTTCTTCGCCTTCGTCGCCGCGCTGCTGATGGCCTACGATCCGGCCCGGCGTCTGGCGCGCCTGCAGGTGTCGCTCGAGCGCGCCGCCGTCAATGCGCGCATGATCTACGAGGTCCTCGACACGGTTCCCCATCAGCGGGACCGGCCCGATGCGACCGAGCTGAAGCTCGGCGCGGCGACCGTCGAGCTCAACGACGTGCGCTTCGCCTATGGCAATGGCGACGAGATCCTGAAGGGTGTCAGCTTCCGCGCCGAGGGCGGCAAGACGACGGCCCTTGTCGGACCGTCGGGCGCCGGCAAGTCGACGATCATCAGCCTCATCCCGCGCTTCTATGATCCGCAGTCGGGCCAGATCCTGATCGACGGCCAGGATATCGCCAGCGTCACCAAACGGTCGCTGCGCAACGGTATCGCCTATGTTTCGCAGCAGCCCTATCTCTTCGAAGGCTCGATCCGCGACAACATCCGTTATGGCCGTCCGGACGCCACCGACGCTGAGATCGAGGAGGCGGCGCGGCTTGCCTATGCGCATGAATTCATCCTGGCGCAGCCGCAGGGCTACGACACGCCGGTCGGGGAGCACGGCGTGACGCTTTCCGGCGGTCAGCGCCAACGCCTGTCGATTGCCCGCGCGCTGGTGCGCAACGCACCCATTCTTCTTCTCGACGAGGCGACTTCGGCACTCGACACCGAGTCCGAAGCGGCCGTCCAGAAGGCGCTCGACCATGCCATGAGCGGCCGCACCGTCATCGTCATCGCTCACCGGCTCTCCACCATCGTCAACGCCGACAAGATCGTCGTCATGAGCGATGGGCGGGTCGTGGAGGAAGGCACGCATGGCGAGCTTGCGCGGCGTCCGGACGGGCTCTACGCTCGCCTGCACAATCTGCAAGGCCAGGGCCCGGACGCTACCGCCGAGGCCGAAATCCTGTAAGAACGAGGAAAGCGAGGATGAGCGAAACGGAGATGAAGCTCGTGGTGGTCGGCGCGGGCGGTCGAATGGGCCAGACGCTGATCCGGACCGTCCATGGCATGGACGGCGTTCGGCTCCACGCAGCAGTCGAGCGGCCCGGCTCGCCCTTTATCGGCCGCGACGCCGGCGAGCTTGCCGGTCTCGGCGCAGTCGGAATTCCGGTCACGAACGAGCCGCTCGCGGCCTTTCTTCACGCCGACGGCGTGCTTGATTTCACCGCCCCGGCAGGCACGGTCGAGTTCGCGGGCCTTGCCGCCCAGGCGCGCATCGTCCATGTCATCGGCACGACCGGGTGTTCGGCGGATGACGAGGCGAAGATCCGCGCCGCCGCCCGCCATGCCCGCATCGTCAAGTCCGGCAATATGAGCCTCGGCGTCAACCTCATGGGCGTGCTGACGGAAAAGGCGGCGCGCGCGCTTGCCCCCGCCCATTGGGACATCGAGATCCTGGAAATGCACCACAAGCACAAGGTCGACGCGCCGTCGGGCACGGCCCTCCTCCTCGGCGAGGCGGCGGCCAAGGGACGCGGTATCGACCTCAAGGACCATTCCGTGCGGGTGCGCGACGGCCATACGGGCGCCCGGCCGCAGGGGACGATCGGCTTTGCGACGTTGCGCGGCGGATCGGTGATTGGCGAGCACTCCGTCATGCTGGCCGGTGAGGGCGAGATGGTGACGCTCTCGCATAGCGCCACGGACCGCTCGATTTTCGCGCGCGGCGCCGTCACGGCGGCGCTCTGGGCCCGCGACCAGAAACCCGGTTTCTACTGCATGCTCGATGTTCTCGGGCTCAACTGATCCATCAATTTCTTGAAGAGGAAATCGAAATGAGCGGCACACTCGTCCTCGTCCGGCATGGCCAGAGCGACTGGAACCTGCAGAACCTGTTCACCGGCTGGCGCGATCCGGACCTGACGGAGCTCGGCGTCGACGAGGCGAAGGCCGGCGGCAAGGCGCTCGCGGACTACGGCATCAAGTTCGACATCGCCTTTACCTCCGCCCTCGTCCGCGCCCAGCGCACCTGCCAGTTCGTGCTTGACGCCGTCGGCCAATCGTCGCTGGAAACGATCCGCGACCAGGCGCTCAACGAACGCGACTACGGCGATCTCTCCGGCCTCAACAAGGACGATGCCCGTAAGAAATGGGGCGAGGAGCAGGTCCATATCTGGCGCCGCTCCTACGACGTGCCGCCGCCCGGCGGCGAGAGCCTGCGCGACACCGGCGCCCGCGTCTGGCCCTATTACCTCACCGACATCCTGCCGCACGTGCTTTCCGGCGAGAAGGTGCTCGTCGCCGCCCACGGCAACTCGTTGCGCTCGCTCGTCATGGTGCTCGACCGGCTCACGAAGGAAGAAGTTCTGAACCTCAACCTCGCGACCGGCGTGCCGATGGTCTACAAGCTGAAGGCGGATTCCACGGTCGCTTCGAAAGAAGTCCTCGGCGACATGTCGGGCGCGCATTAGGCGAACGATTTTACGAGATATTGCCCCTCAGTCCCTCTCCCCGCACGCGGGGAGAGGGGACTGAGGCATTGCGGTAAGTCCCTTCTCCCCGCTTGCGGGGAGAAGGTCGTGGCAGCGGGATGAGGGGCAAACCGCGCTCCATCATTCCTCACGCACATTCACGCCCTTCCCGCTTCCCATCCAAGAATCGCGCGTTTGCGCGTCAGGCCCCAATGATAGCCGGTGAGTTCGCCACCCTTGCCGAGCGCGCGGTGGCAGGGCACGACGAAGGAGATCGGGTTGCGGCCGACAGCCGCGCCGACGGCCCGCGACGCGGCCGGCTGACCGATCTCGTCTGCGATCCGGGAATAGGTCGTGGCCTTGCCGAAAGGCACCTTCAGAAGTGCCTGCCAGACCCTCACCTGAAAATCCGAACCGATCAGGAAAATTCGGAGCGGCTCTTCGGCGCACCAGCGATCCGGATCGAAGATGCGAGCGGCATAGCGAGCCGTTGCCGCACTGTCTTCGACATAGGCCGCGTTCGGCCATCGGCGGGCCATGTCGTCGAAGCCTGCGCGCTCCTCGCCGGGGTCGGCAAAGGCAAGACCCGCGAGACCGCGATCGGTCACCATCACCAATGCCGTTCCGAAGGGCGACGGATGATAGCCGTGGCGAATGGTCAAGCCGCCGCCGCGCGCCTTCCATTCGCCCGGGGACATCGCCTCATGCGTAACGAAGAGGTCATGAAGCCGTCCCGGTCCGGAGAGGCCGACTTCGATGCTGGCCTCCAGGAGCGGCATGTCCTCATCGCGTAGCAGCCGCTTGGCATGGTCCAGCGTCACGGCCTGAAGGAAAGCCTTGGGAGAAAGGCCCGCCCAGCGGGTAAAGACCTTTTGCAATTGCGTCGGCGACTGCCCGAGCCGCCGTGCAAGCGTCTCGAGCGACGGCTGGTCGCGATAGTCCTCCGTCAGCATTTCGATCACGCACCGGACCGTGTCGTAGTCGGTGCCGTGCGGGGTGATGTCTGTCGGGATGGATGTGGCGACGTTCATGGCTGATCTCCTGTCATGCCGCAGCTAACCATCCAGGGGAGCGGATAACCACCCGATTCCTGTTGGGTGGGAAGCCTACACTGTCCTTTGTGCGTCCTTCTGGACGCGCAAAGGACGCCAGTCTGCTCAGCGCGACCTGGCCGTCGCCAGGGCCCGGGCAAAGGCAAGGGCAAAGCTCTCGCGATCGTCCGGGTTGAGAAATGAGCCGATATCGATCTGCCGGCCACGGCTGCCGATCTTCATCGAAACAATGCCGATCTCCCGATGCCGGTTGATGCTGAAACGAGCCCAGAAGGTGTTGAAGCGGTGCTCGGTTATCCGCCCCGACGGCGCGAACTTTTTCACCGAGACGTCGGTACGCGAAACGCTGACCTCCTCGCGGGCGCGGGCCGTATGATAGTTGAGCCAGAAGGCGCCGAAGAGAAGGAAGAAATCCAGGCCGAAGAAGAAGACGATCGGCCAGGCGCCGATGACCAGGAACACGACGATGTGAACGAGGCTCATCGCGCCGGCGATCATCAGCAGGATCTTGAAGCCTCTAGGGCCGAGGGAGCGGTGGGGCGTAAGCTCAGCCGAAAAGATCGGCTGGTCTTCGATATGTGGCTGAGCGTTGCCTTCGGTCATAACCAATGACTATAGATGCGGTATGAAAAACGTCAAATCAACGTCGCGAGCCTCCAGGTCGAAATCCGTGACGCCGCGCCTTGCGGGCGGCCGCAAACGCAGCGCCTACAGCGCGGGGGAAGTCGAGGAGATCTTTCGCCGCTTTTCGGTGCAGCGGCCGGAGCCCAAGGGCGAACTCGAGCACGTCAACGCCTTCACGCTGCTGGTCGCGGTCGCGCTCTCGGCGCAGGCGACTGACGTGGGCGTCAACAGGGCGACGCGCCCGCTCTTTTCCGTTGCCGACACGCCGGAAAAAATGCTGGCGCTCGGCGAGGAGAGGCTGCGCGACTATATCAAGACGATCGGGCTTTACCGCAACAAGGCGAAGAACGTCATTGCGCTCTCCGAGAAGCTGATCACCGACTTCGACGGCGAAGTGCCCCGTACGCGCGAGGAACTGATCAGCCTGCCGGGCGTCGGGCGCAAAACCGCCAACGTCGTCCTGCAAATGGCCTTCGGCCAGGCGGCGATCGCCGTCGACACGCATATTTTCCGCATCGCCAACCGCATACTTCTTGCGCCCGGCAAGACGCCGGACGAGGTCGAGTCACATCTTTTGCGTGTGGTCCCTGAGAAATATCTCTATCACGCGCACCACTGGCTGATCCTGCATGGCCGCTATGTCTGCAAGGCGCGTCGGCCGGAATGCGAACGCTGCGTCATCGCCGACCTCTGCAGATCGCCCGAGAAGAGCTGCGATATCCCGGCTCCGCTCGTGGAACTGCCGCCGCAGGTCCTTCCCGTCGCTGGCTGACGGACGGCGCGACCGCGGACCTCAATCGGCGATCAGACGATCAATCAGCCGGTCGATGGCATAGGCATAGTCGGCCCGGGCGGCACCGGCATCGATCTCGAGCGCGGCCCGGTCGAAGGCGGCCGAGAGCAGGAAGGCCATCGCCTTGATGGCCTTGTCCCCCAAGCGGCGCGGCGCCAAGGCCGCCGCGAGCCCCTCCTCCAGCGTTCGTCCGCCATGAGCGGCGTCGATCGCTGCCATTTCGGTGACGCCGAGGACTGCCGGTCCGTCGAGTAGCAGAAGGCGCACCCTCCCGGGAACGGCCATGGCCTCGAAATAGGCGGCGGCACCGGCGAGCAGCGCCTCCCGAGCCGAGAGGTCACCGGCCGATGTTTCAATCGTCGCGGCGACCTTGCCGGCCTCCTTCTCGACCACTGCCCGAAACAGCGCCCTCTTGTCCTCGAAATGATGGTAGAGCGCGCCGCGTGTCAGCCAGGCCCTCTTCAAGAGCGATTGGTATGTGCATCTCCAGTCGATCGAGGACGAGCACGTGACGCTCGCCATCCTCGACTATCGCCATGAAACCGTGCCGGAAACGCACAGGGCGCCCGCAAAGGGCCTGCTCCTGAACTTCGAGGTCGAGGATCCCGACCGGCTATATGCGGGGGCGCAGGCAGCCGGCCTTCCGATCCTGAAGCCGATCTGCGACGAGGCTTTCGGCCAGCGTCACTTCATCACCGCCGATCCGAACGGCGTGATGATCGACATAATCAAGCCGATCCCGCCAAGCGACGAATTCGCGGCGCTTTACGAAGCGACGGCATTGCCAAAGTGATTACGTTCCTTTTGCTCGTTTCGGCTTCCAAATGCCCGGAAAACCGGTATTAACGATTACCGGCCATTCAGGAAACCGGACGGGGGCTCATGACAAGATTCGATGTCCTGACGATCGGCAATGCGATCGTCGATATCATTGCGCGCTGCAACGACAACTTTCTCGTGGAGAACGGCATCATCAAGGGCGCGATGAACCTCATCGACGCGGAGCGGGCGGAACTGCTCTACTCGCGCATGGGCCCGGCGGTCGAAGCCTCGGGCGGCAGTGCCGGCAATACGGCGGCGGGCGTCGCAAGCCTCGGAGGGCGCGCCGCCTATTTCGGAAAGATCGCCGACGACCAGCTCGGCCAGATCTTCACTCATGATATCCGCGCCCAGGGCGTGCATTTCCAGACGAAGCCGCTCGATAGCATGCCGCCGACTGCGCGTTCGATGATCTTCGTGACCGAGGACGGCGAACGCTCGATGAACACCTATCTCGGCGCCTGCGTCGAGCTCGGTCCGGAGGATGTCGAGCCCGAAGTCGTCGCCGAATCCAGGCTTACCTATTTCGAAGGGTACCTGTGGGATCCGCCGCGCGCCAAGGATGCGATCCGCGAGGCGGCGCGCATTGCCCATGCGCATGGCCGCGAAACGGCGATGACGCTTTCCGACAGTTTCTGCGTGCACCGCTATCGCGACGAGTTCCTCGATCTGATGCGCTCGGGCACCGTCGATGTCGTCTTCGCCAATCGGCAGGAAGCCCTGGCGCTCTATGAGACGGAGGATTTCGACCTGGCGCTGGCGAAGCTCGCCAAGGACTGCAAGCTCGCCGCCGTGACGCTGAGCGAGGAGGGCTCCGTCGTCATCCGCGGGGACCAGTGCGTGCGGGTGCGGGCAAGTGCGATCGAACATGTGGTCGACACCACCGGCGCCGGCGACCTTTATGCAGCCGGCTTCCTCCACGGCTACACAAGCGGCCGCTCGCTCGAAGACTGCAGCCGCCTCGGCAATCTGGCGGCGGGCATCGTCATTGGGCAGATCGGGCCGCGGCCGATGATGTCGCTTGCCGATGCCGCCAGGAAGGCCGCGCTTCTCTGACGGGAGGCCAATGGCTATTTGAAGGCCTCGCCCGGATAGGCGCCCCAGATCTCGCTCTGGGCGATCCAGCCTTCCACCCCTTGCGTTTCGGCATGGCACCAGTCGCCGTTGCATTCGCCGATGCGCAGCTGCACGCCCGGCTCCATGCGGGCAACGATCGGCGCCGTACCCTGCGGATCGCGCCTTAGATTGACGAAGATGCCCTCGCCCTTGCCGCGCATCCATGGAGCGGCGATGGCGGTGCGGTCGCCGGAAAGCAGCGCCTGGTTGACCCAGCCCTCGGTTCCGTCGGCATCGCGGACACGGCGCCAATTGTCGTATTCCTGGATGATCTCGACCGGAACGCCGGGCTTGAGATAGCGGAACGCGACAGCATAATCGAGGCTGGGGCCGATTCGCAGGTTGACGCTTTTCGCCTTCAGGCTGACGAAGCGGGGGAGCGGCAGTCCGCTCGGCCCCTTGGCCGCCTGGGCATGGGCGACTGACGTCATCGGGGCCGTTCCGAGAAACATGGCCAATACGAGGGCGGAGGCTTTGGAAATGACATGACGCATGACGAAGCTCATCTTCCGTTCGTAAGCGAAGCTTTATCGATCCACGGCCAAAGGACGCGGGCCGTTTCGAACCGATTTGGCCGCAATCTCGCGCGCCGGGCCGGGCACGCGTCGCAAATCCGGTGTCCGGACAGCGACTTTTAATTGTCTTCCCCACCGGGTCTGGTAGAAACTGCGGCTGTAGGGAGAAACTATCGCCCAACTTGGTTAAGGACCCGTCAACGAGGCCCGCTCGCGCGAATGACAAGCAAGAAGAAGCCGACCGTCTACATCACCCGGAAACTGCCGGATGTCGTCGAAACCCGGATGCGCGAATTGTTCGACGCGGAATTGAACATCGACGACTCGCCGCGCAGCCAGCCGGAGCTCGTCTCCGCGGTCAAGCGGGTCGACGTGCTGGTGCCGACGGTGACGGACCGGATCGATGCGGCCCTTATCGAGCAGGCGGGACCGCAGCTCAAGCTGATCGCCGCCTTTTCCAACGGTGTCGACAACATCGATGTCGATGCCGCCGCCCGCAAGGGCATCACCGTCACCAACACGCCCAACGTACTGACGGAGGATACGGCGGACATGACCATGGCGCTCATTCTGGCAGTGCCGCGCCGGCTCGCGGAGGGTGCGCGCATCCTGACCGACCGCAAGGGCGAATGGGCGGGCTGGTCGCCGACCTGGATGCTCGGCCGGCGCATTGCCGGCAAACGCATCGGCATCCTCGGCATGGGGCGGATCGGCACTGCGGTCGCCCGCCGCGCCAGAGCGTTCGGCCTTTCCATCCACTATCACAACCGCCATCGCGTCAGCCCGGAAACCGAGGAAATGCTCGAGGCGACCTATTGGGACAGCCTCGACCAGATGCTTGCCCGCGTCGACATCGTCTCGGTCAACTGCCCCTCGACGCCGGCGACCTATCATCTCCTGTCGGCCCGGCGGCTGGCGCTGATGCGTCCGGACAGCTATATCGTCAACACGGCGCGCGGCGACGTCATCGACGAAGTGGCGCTGATCAAGTGCCTGCGCGAGGGCAAGATCGCCGGCGCCGGCCTCGACGTTTTCGAGAATGAGCCGGCCATTAATCCCAAGCTGATCAAGCTCGCCGGAGAAGGCAAGGTCGTGCTCTTGCCGCATATGAGCTCGGCCACGCTCGAGGGGCGCATCGACATGGGCGAAAAGGTCGTGATCAACATCCGCACCTTCTTCGACGGCCACCGGCCGCCGGACCGCGTACTGCCGGGGCGGGATTAGAGCGTCGGCCCGATCACCTTCCTCATCTCGATCGAGGTCGGGCCCGCGAAACCGGGATGAGCGGAGCGGCCCGCTTCGACGAAGCCCCAGGCCGCGAAGATCTCATGGTTCTCCGTGAGTTCGATGCGGGTCTGAAGCCTCAGCGCCGGGAGTGAAAGGCTGCGGGCCGTTTCCTCCGCAATGGCAATCAGATGTCGGCCGATCCCAGTTCCCTGCGAAGCAGGCGCAACCGCGAGTTTGCCGACATAGAGGCAATTCGGCTCGGGCTTCAGGAAGACGCAGCCGAGCAGCTCGCCGCCCGCGATCGCACCGAACGCGATCTCATCGCTTGTCTTCCGGCGCAGCGAGTCCACCGTCAAGGCGTGGGCAGAGGATGGTGGATCGATCCGTCCATCCATATAGGCGAAGGCGGCGAGAATCAGCGCGAGCAGCTCGTCGTAGCGATCGAAGCCCGGATCAAATCGAACCGTGTCCATCAAACTTTGCCGCGCCGGTAGCGGATCGTACTGAACTCGGCGGCAAGCGCATCGTAGAGCAACAGCCGGCCAACCAGCGGCACGCCGATGCCCGTCACGAGCTTGATGGCTTCCATCGCCTGCAGCGTACCGATGACGCCGGTGAGCGCACCGACGATGCCGGCTTCGGCACAGGCCGGCACGGCACCCGGCGGCGGCTTGGTCGGGAAGAGATCGCGGTAGGACGGGAGGGAGTTTCCGCCAGCATCCGTTTCATAGGGTTTCAACACCGTGACCGAGCCGTCGAAACGGCCGACGGCGCCGGTGACCAGCGGCACGCGGGCCGCTTCCGCCGTGTCGGCCGCCAGATAACGCGTTTCGAAGTTGTCCGAGCCGTCGACGACCAGGTCGTATTGGCGGAAGATCGCTTCGGCATTGTCGGGCTGAAGCCTAAGCGTATGCGGCACGACCCTCACATGCGGGTTGAGGTCCGCGATCCGGTCCGCAGCGCTCTCGACCTTTGGCCGGCCGATATCGCTCGTGCCGTGGATGACCTGCCGCTGCAGGTTCGACAGCGACACCAGATCATCGTCGATGATGCCCAGCGTTCCGACCCCGGCGGCGGCAAGATATTGCAGCACGGGCGCGCCAAGCCCCCCGGCGCCGACGACGAGCACGCGCGCGGCCTTCAGCTTCTGCTGGCCTGCACCCCCGATCTCGGCAAGCACGATATGGCGCGCATAGCGGGCTATTTCGGAAGGATCGAGGGCTGCGGTCATTTCCGTCTCCGTCTGGATTCTTGCCGAAGCGGCCTTCGGCAGAGCCGATGTCACTCCGAAACGCGGCCGTTTGCAACGGTCAGGTAGCGTCCCCGCTCGCCGAGCGCCTCAAACATCGCCCGGTCCGTGCCGGTCATGAAGGCCTGTCCGCCGAGTTCATCGACGCGATCGAAGAGGGCGGCCCGCCGCCCCCGGTCGAGATGGGCGGCAATCTCGTCGAGAAGCAGGATCGGGGCATGGCCGGTCATGTCGCCGACGAGGCGCGCATGGGCAAGCACCAATCCGATCAACAGCGCCTTCTGCTCGCCGGTCGAACAGCGTTCCGCCTCCATGTCCTTTTCGCCGTGGCGGATCAGGAGATCGCTACGGTGCGGGCCTTCGAGCGTCCGGCCCGCGGCGGCGTCACGAAGACGGCCTTCCTGCAGCATGGCGAGATAGCGCTCCTCGAGGTCATAGGCCGGCAGGCCGTGGCAATCGTCGAGGAAGCCGGAAAGCGACAAACGGGCGGACGGGAAGGAACTGTTCCCCTGGCTGCGCTCGACAAGGGCCGCGAGCAGGCCCAGCATTTCCAGCCGGGCGAGCGCCATCGAGACGCCGAGCCCCGCCATTTCGCGCTCGATCGCCGAAACCCAGGCAGGATCCGGTCGGAACTCCGAAAGCAGGCGGTTGCGGCTGCGCATCGCGCGGTCGAACTCGCTCGCCCGCCGCCCGTGTTCGGGATCGAGCGAGAGCACCAGCCGGTCGAGAAACCGGCGGCGATCGCCGGCCGGGCCGGTGAAGAGCCCGTCCATGGCGGGCGTCAGCCAGAGCACACGCAGGTGGTCGGTGAGTTCGTCGACGGTGCGTGCCGGCGTGCCGTTGAGCCTCAGTCGGCGCGCCTGTCCCTCTTCGCCGCCCGCCGTCCCCGTACCGATTTCGACTGGCCCCTCCATGCCGTCGACCACAGCGAAAACCGAAAAGCCGTCCGCGGCCCCGATGCGCGCGACATCCGCGTAAGCCGCGCGACGCAAGCCGCGCCCGGGCGAGAGGAAGGAGATCGCCTCCATGAGATTGGTCTTGCCCGCACCGTTTTCGCCGGTCAGCACCACATGACGCTGGTCGAGATCGAACGCCAGTGCCGCATAATTGCGAAAGTCAGTGAGCTTCAGGCGGGTGATGTAGACCTTGTGAGGCATTGCGGGTCCGGATTCGAGTTCCTGTCAGGTAGGACGAATGGCAAGCCAAGGCAAGACGAAAGGCTGCGCCTTGGGCCGTCTACTCACCGCGCGATCGCTCACCGTTGGCATGACCGCCGTTCGGCGGTATATTTTCCAAGCGTAATAAACGTCTCGCGCATCCAAAGGGAGTTTGGCGAACAAAAGAGCAGAAAGCCGGGAGGAGACGATGGTTGACGTCAAATGGACGATCAAGGGCCGTGAATTCATTCATTGCAATTGCGCCTATGGCTGCCCCTGTCAGTACAATGCCCTGCCAACGCAAGGGAACTGCCGCGCGATCGGCGTGGTGGAGATCGAGGAGGGACACCATGGCGATATCCGGCTCGACGGCTTGAGATGCGGCATAATTGTCGCCTGGCCGGGCGCGATTCATGAGGGTGGCGGCGAGGTCGTGCCGATCGTCGACGAGCGCGCTTCCGAGGAGCAGCGCGAGGCACTCTTGCGGATCATGAGCGGCCAGGACACCGAGCCCGGCGCGACATTCTTCCAGGTATTCTCGACCACTTTCGACAAGGTCCACGATCCGGTCTTCGCACCAATCGAGTTCGAAATGGACGTGGATGGCCGCACGGCCCGCGTCAACGTCCCCGGCTGGATCGAAGCGCGCGGAGAGCCGATCGTCAATCCGGTGACTGGGACGCCGCATCGCGCCCGTCTCACGCTTCCGGACGGCTTTGAATACGACACCTGCGAAGTCGGGCGCGGCTGGGCGACGACCACGGGTCCCGTGACCGTTTCGCTCTCGGACTCGCACGCGCATTTTGCGAAGCTCCACATGACAGAAAGCGGCGTGGTCCACTGACATCATGGCGGACAGCGCCCTTGAATCCCTGTTGCGGCGCGACCGGACGATCGTCGCCGCCTCGCTCGCCACGCTGACGGCGATCTCCTGGATCTACATCCTGTGGCTGGCTGCGACCATGGATATGGGCGGCATGGCCATGCCCGAAACGAATATGGCCATGGGCACGGATATGGACCTGCCGGCGGAAACCGGCAGGTCCATGGGGACGGATCAGGAAGCCGGCGGACTTGCCTCGGTTCTCGGCCTCCAGCCGCGGCCGTGGAGCGCGGTGGAGGCCGGCGTCATGGCGACGATGTGGATCGTGATGATGGTGGGCATGATGCTTCCCTCGGCGACGCCGATGATCCTGCTCTATGCGCATGTGGGGCGGCACAGCCTGCGTCAGGGCAAACCCTTCGCTTCAACAGGCTTTTTTGCGGGCGGCTACCTGCTCACCTGGACCGGCTTCGCGCTCGCCGCAACGCTCGGTCAATGGCTGATCGAGGGAACGTTGCTCACTCCGGCGCTCGCGAGCGCCAGCCGCGTCTTCAGCGGCATCGTGCTCATGGCGGCGGGGCTTTACCAGTGGACGCCGCTCAAGGACGTCTGCCTTAGCCAATGCCAGGCACCGATCGTTTTCATCCAGACCCATGGGGGCTTCCGCCGTGATCCGCGCGGCGCAGTCGCTCTCGGCTTTCGCCATGGTCTTTATTGCGTCGGCTGCTGCTGGGCCTTGATGGCACTTCTTTTCGTCGGCGGCATCATGAATGTGCTGTGGATCGCGGCGATCGCCGCCTTCGTGCTCATCGAGAAGCTGGTGCACGCCGGGCGCGTTCTTCCCCGTGCGACCGGTGCGGTGCTCATTGCGGCGGGCCTCTGGCAATTGATGGCCTAAACAAACTAATGTCCCGCCGTTCGCCGCAGTGCGACGTTGGCTGTCGAACTTGCCCTCGACCGGCCTGCCGGGGCGCGCGCCCGGTTCCCTCTCCCCGCTTTTACGGGGAGACGGTCAGGGTGAGGGGCAAAAATCGAAAGGCCAGCTACTCGCTCAGCGTGTCGAAGAAATCCTTCATGCGGGAGAAGAAGCCCGCCGACTGCGGATTGTTCTCCTTCGAAGAGATCTGCTCGAACTCCTGCAGGAGTTCGCGCTGGCGCTTGGTGAGCTTCTGCGGCGTCTCGATCTGGATCTGGATATAGAGATCGCCCATCTGGTTGGAGCGCAGCACCGGCATGCCTTTGCCCTTGAGGCGGAACTGCTTGCCGGCCTGGGTGCCTTCGGGCACCGTGACTCGGGATTTCGTTCCGTCGAGCGTGGTCACGTCGAACTTGCCGCCGAGCGTCGCCGTCGTCATCGAGATTGGCACGCTGCAATAGAGATCGGCGCCGTCGCGTTGGTAGAACTCATGCGGCCTCACCGAAAGGAAAATATAAAGATCACCCGGCGGGCCGCCGCGAAGGCCGGCTTCGCCCTCGCCGGAAAGGCGGATACGGGTACCATCCTCGATGCCGGCCGGAATATTGACCGAGAGCGTGCGCTCCTCCATGACCCGGCCCTGGCCATGGCACTTGGTGCAGGGATCGGTGATCGTCTGGCCACGGCCACCGCAGCTCGGGCAGGTGCGCTCGATCGAGAAGAAGCCCTGGGCGGCGCGGATACGGCCGCTGCCCTGGCAGGTGGAACAGGTCTTCGGACTGGTGCCGGGCTTGGCGCCCGTTCCGGTGCAAACGTCGCAGGTGACGGAGGTCGGCACGCGGATCTGCGCCGTCTTGCCGATATACGCCTCCTCAAGCGTAATCTCCATGTTGTAGCGGAGATCCGCGCCGCGCTCGCGCCCCCCGGCCGAGCGGCGCTGGCGGCCGCCCATCATCTCGCCGAAGATGTCCTCGAAAATATCGGAGAAGCCGCCGGCACCGCCGCCCGCAAAGCCGTTGCCCATGCCGCCCTGCTCGAAGGCCGCATGGCCGTAGCGGTCGTAGGCCGCCCGCTTCTGCGGGTCCTTCAACATTTCGTAGGCTTCGTTGATTTCTTTGAAGGTCTTTTCCGCTTCCGTGTCGCCGGGATTGCGATCCGGATGGTACTTCATCGCCAGTTTGCGGAAGGCGCTTTTCAGCTCCTTCTCGTCTGCGTTCTTTCCCACGCCAAGCGTTTCGTAAAGATCACGTTTCATGCTTCAAAGATTGTCCTGTTGACAGGGCTTGCCAGCGCGAAGGATCCGACGGCTGCGAATATCTTGCACAGGATTTAGTAAACCTGAAAGCGCCATACCATAGCCAAGTCGGGCGTCCGAGCGGTTTTTGTCGGAAATAACTCACTTTTGCGGCCGCCCTGAAGTCCCCCGCGTTTTTTCCGCCGAGCGAAAGTGGCTCCTACTCCTCGGCCATCGGCGCTCGTCTAGCGGCTTCGGGTACTTCGGGCAAGAGAAAAGCCCGGGATCGCTCCCGGGCTCCGTTTGCGGCAGGACGGAGTTATGCGGACCGCTTGCGGTCGTCCTCGTCCTTGACCTCTTCATAATCGGCGTCGACGACGTCCTCGCCATCGCGCTTGGCGTCGGCTGCCGCGTCGGCATGGGCGGTCTCGGCCTGCTGTGCTTCATAGATCGCCTGGCCGAGCTTCATGGAAACTTCCATGAGCGTGTTGGTCTTGGCCTTGATGTCCTCGGCGTCCGGCTCGGAAATCTCGACGGCGGCCTTCAGCGCCGCAATCGCGTCTTCGATCGCCTTGCGATCCGTTTCCGAGACCTTGTCGCCATATTCCTTCAGCGACTTCTCCGAGGAGTGAATCAGACTCTCGGCCTGGTTCTTGGCCTCGACCGCTTCGCGGCGCTTCTTGTCGGCTTCGGCGTTGGCCTCGGCGTCCTTGACCATCTGATCGATGTCGGCATCGGAAAGACCACCGGAGGCCTGGATGCGGATCTGATGCTCCTTGCCCGTACCCTTATCCTTTGCCGATACCTGGACGATGCCGTTGGCGTCGATGTCGAAGGTCACCTCGATCTGCGGCACGCCGCGCGGCGCCGGCGGAATACCGACGAGGTCGAACTGGCCGAGCAGCTTGTTGTCGGCCGCCATTTCACGCTCGCCCTGCGAGACGCGGATGGTCACGGCGGACTGGTTGTCGTCGGCCGTCGAGAAGACCTGGCTCTTCTTCGTCGGGATCGTCGTGTTGCGCTCGATCAGGCGGGTAAAGACGCCACCGAGCGTTTCGATGCCGAGCGACAGAGGGGTGACGTCGAGCAGCAGCACGTCCTTCACGTCGCCCTGCAGAACGCCGGCCTGGATGGCGGCGCCCATCGCGACGACTTCATCCGGGTTGACGCCCTTGTGCGGCTCTTTGCCGAACAGCTGCTTCACGGTTTCCTGGACCTTCGGCATGCGGGTCATGCCGCCGACGAGAACGACTTCGTCGATTTCGGCAGCCGAGACACCGGCGTCCTTGAGCGCCGCCTTGCAGGGGGCGATCGTCTTCTGGATGAGATCCTCGACGAGGCTTTCGAACTTGGCGCGCGACAGCTTCATCGTCAGGTGCTTCGGACCGCTCGCATCGGCCGTGATGAACGGCAGATTGATTTCCGTCTGCTGCGAGGACGACAGCTCGATCTTCGCCTTTTCGGCGGCCTCTTTCAGGCGCTGCAGCGCGAGCTTGTCGTTCTTGAGATCGACGCCCTGCTCCTTCTTGAACTCGGCCGCAAGGTACTCGACGAGACGCATGTCGAAGTCTTCGCCGCCGAGGAAAGTGTCGCCATTGGTGGACTTCACCTCGAAGACGCCATCGCCGATTTCGAGAACGGAGATATCGAAGGTGCCGCCGCCAAGGTCGTAGACGGCAATCGTCTTGCCCTCCTTCTTGTCGAGGCCATAGGCAAGCGCCGCTGCGGTCGGCTCGTTGATGATGCGCAGCACTTCGAGGCCCGCGATCTTGCCGGCATCCTTGGTTGCCTGGCGCTGCGCGTCGTTGAAGTAGGCCGGAACGGTGATGACGGCCTTCTCGACCTTTTCACCGAGATAGGATTCGGCGGTTTCCTTCATTTTCTGAAGGATCATCGCGGAGATCTGCGACGGCGAATAGGTCTTGCCGTGCGCCTCCACCCAGGCGTCGCCATTGTCCGCCTTGATGATCTTGTAGGGGACCATCCCCTTGTCCTTCTGCGTCGTCGGGTCCGCGAAAGTGCGGCCGATGAGGCGCTTGATCGCAAAGAGGGTGTTTTCCGGATTGGTGACCGCCTGGCGCTTGGCCGGCTGGCCGACGAGCCGTTCGCCGTCGTCCGTAAAGGCCACCATCGAGGGAGTCGTGCGTGCGCCTTCGGCGTTTTCGATCACCTTCGCGTCCTTGCCGTCCATGACGGCAACGCAGGAGTTCGTCGTTCCGAGGTCAATACCAATAACTTTAGCCATGTCGTTCTCTCCTTGCAGCGGACTGTCGGAACCCCGGTCAGGCATTCATAGGACAGCCCCTAACGGGATGGTCTTTGCAATTTGGCGCAGCCGGGCTGCGTCGATGCGGCGTATATAAGGACCGGCGTATCGGACTGCAAGGCATTCTGCGGCGTGAGCAGCGGCAAAAACAAGCCGCTTTTTACACATCTCCAAAGCCCAAATGCCAAAGGGATTCGCCGCCCGCACCGAACGGCAGGGCGCCCTTTCCGTCAGCCGCCGGTCAAAAGCTCGAAGAGGGTCGTGCGGCGGGTCGTGCCGGTCGCCTCGCCGACGCCGGCCGGCGGCACCGGGCCGCTGCCGCCCAGCTCTCCCGCCGGGCGCGTCTGATCGACCGCGAGCGCGCCATCGACGGGCGGAGGCTCCGGGAAAGCCTCAGCGTCGCCACCGGCAAAGCCATCCGGAAGCGCGCCGGCAACAGCGCCGCCCTGGTCGAAAACCGGCTGCACGCCGGCCGTGCCGAAAAGCGGCGAAGGCGACAGGCCCTCATGGGCGGCGACCATGAAATCGTGCCAGGCCTTGGCCGGCAAGCCGCCGCCGGTCACCTTCTTCATCGACTTGCCGTCGTCATTGCCGAACCACACACCTGTCGTCAGGTTGGAGGTGTAGCCGACGAACAACGCATCGCGGAAGGATTGCGTCGTGCCGGTCTTGCCCGCCGCCTCCCAGTCCGGCAGGAGCGCCCTCTTGCCGGTGCCGTTCGTCAGCACACGCACCATCATCTGGTTCATCTCGCTGACGATGGCCGGATCGAGCACGCGCGGCGGATTGTCGTATGTGTTTTCATAAAGCACCGTTCCGTCGGCGGTGGAAATGCGGCGGATGACATGCGGCGTCGCCTTGAAGCCGCCGTTCATGAACGGCGCATAGGCCGAAGTGAGCTCGACGAGGCTGACCTCCGAGGTGCCGAGTGCGATCGAGGCGTTCGCCTGCATCTCGGAATCGATCCCGAGGCGATGCGCAAGCTTCACCACGTTCTGGGGGCCGACCTCCATAACGAGCTGGGCGGCGATCGTATTCAACGAGTTGGCCAGCGCATCGGCGAGCGTCACCTCGCCACGATATTTCAGGTCGTAATTCTCTGGCGTCCAGTTGCCGATCCGGACCGGCGCGTCGTTGCGAACGGAGATCGGCGTGCGACCGATCTCGAGCGCGGCCGCATAGACGAAAGGCTTGAAGGCGGAGCCCGGTTGGCGCTTCGCCTTCGAGGCACGATCGAACTGGCTTTCTGCATAGTCCCTGCCGCCGACGAACGCCCGGATGGCACCGGTGCCGTCGATCGAGACGAGGGCTGCCTGCGAGACGTTGAGCTTGCCGCCCTCCTCTTCGAGCGTAGCGGCGATGACCTCCTCGGCCTTTTTTTCGAGCGTCAGGTCGATTGTCGTGTCGACGATCAGATCCTGCCTTATCTCGCCGATCATGCCGGGAAGCTGATCCATCACCATGTCGGCGACGTAATATTCGGCCCCCGACCAGAAGCTCTTCGCCCGCGGCGGCGTTTGCGACATCGCCGTCTTGATCTCGGCATCCGTGATGTAGCCTTCCTCGCGCATGGCGCCGAGCACCAGCTGCGCGCGCGCTTCCGCGGCTTTAGGGTTGCGCGCCGGCGACAATCGTGACGGCGCCTTCAGGAGGCCGGCGAGCACGGCCGCCTCGCCGAGATTGACGTCGCGCGCCGACTTGTTGAAATAGCGCCGCGCCGCCGCCTCGACGCCATAGGCGTTGGAGCCGAAGAAGACGCGGTTGAGATACATCGTCAGGATCTGGTCCTTCGTGTATTTATGCTCGAGCCAGAGCGCGAGCAGCACCTCCTGCACCTTGCGTTCGAGCGTACGCTCGGGCGAAAGGAACAGGTTCTTGGCCAGCTGCTGGGTCAGCGTCGAGCCGCCCTGGACCATGCGGCCACTCGTCAGATTCGTCAGCATGGCGCGCGCGAGCCCCAGCGGGTCGACGCCGAAATGCCAGTAGAAGCGCCGATCCTCGATGGCGATCACCGCCTGCGGGATGTAGGGCGACATCTCCTCGAGCGCGAGCGCCTCGCCGCCGGTCGCGCCGCGATTGGCGATGTTGTCGCCATTGACCGCGAGGATCTTGACGTTCGGCGGCCGGTCCGGGATCGTCCAGGTCGTAGCGCTCGGCATGCGCGCCCCATAATAGAGGACGAGCCCGCCGACGCCGATCGCACCCCAGATGCCGAGCACGATGCACCAGTAGAAGAGTCGGCGCACAAGGCCGAAGAAGCCCCCGCCGGAGCCGCCCCGGCGGCGCCCGCCGCGGGCCTCGCGCCGCTTCTTCGACGCCGCGCCGGGGCGCTTCGCTATCCGGCCACCGCCGCTCACGCGGTCGCTTGCGTCGACGCGCAGGCCGCCGTCCTCGTCGTCACCGAAGGAAGGTTCGATCCGCTGTCCTGACTTTCTGCTTGCCATGCCGGAAGGATATGTCCCTGGATCACGATGACGGTCAATCAAACGCGATCGCTTCTGATAGGTTGGAGCCGGATATGGGCGGAAAATCCCGCTATTCTTCATCCCTCTCCGACCGCCGGGCCGGCTCACCATTATCCCAGGCGATTGCCGGTTGCGCGCGGGCGCCGCGCCTGCAGTGCTGCCTGTCCTACATCCAATGAGACATGCAGCAGGCTCGGCCCGCGCCGATCCGTTGAACTCTAAATGCGGCAATTTAAGGGGAAGTTAAGAACCGGACCGGGGAAAAGCGCCGCAGGTTCAAGGCGTTGCGCGTTCTCCGAACCTTCCGCTGCAACGCGATCCGCCACACGCCGCCGGCAGAAACGAATCGAATCGGGAACCAGCCGCGCTTGCCGGCGTTGATAGCGCGTTGCCGATGTGCGCCCCGTGCAATGCTGCGATGCAACATTGGCACTGTTAAGTCAGGCGGAATGATTTATATTCCTCCTCATCGAAGCGCTGCTCCTCCTCCCGCGGCGCTCGGTGCCGGTCGGTTCACTCCTCCTCCCAAGAGCCGGCCTAGTTTAAAGACCCCGACGCCACCTCCTCCCGGCTCGGGGTCTTTTTATGTCACTTGGGCCCCAGGCGCTGGCCACGGCCGCGACATGCGTATATCGGCAACGGCATGAAATCCAAGGCAAACGGCTACGTCTTCGCGCTTTCTGCAATCATCATCTTCTCGGTTCAGGACGGCATCTCCAAGCATCTCGGCGCCATCTACCCCCCGGTTTTCGTGGCGATGATCCGCTATTGGGCCTTTGCCGCCTTCGCGGCCTACTTGGCGTCGCGTGCGCCGGGCGGGCTTGCCGTTACGGCGGTGACGAAGAGGCCGGCATTACAATTGCTGCGCGGAATGCTCCTGCCGGCGCAGATCGTCATAATCATCACCTCCTTCACCGTCGTCGGGCTTGCGCTGTCGCAGGCGATCCTGGCAGCCACCCCGATCTTCGTCGCGCTCCTGTCCATGCCCCTGCTCGGCGAGCGCGTCGGTTGGCGGCGCTGGACCGCGATCGGAGCCGGACTCCTCGGCGTGCTTCTGATCCTGAAGCCCGGCGAGGACGCGTTCGATCTGGAGTTTCTGCTGCCGCTGTCGGGGGCGCTGATGTTCGCGATCTACGTGATCGCGACACGGCTCGTCAGCCGCGACGACTCGGCGATGACCAGCTTCTTCTATACGGGCGCCGTCGGCGCTGCTTCGATCAGTCTGGTCGGCCCATTCTTCTGGACGAATCTCGCACCCTTGGACTGGGGCTGGATGCTGTTGCTTTGCATCACCGGCAGTGTCAGCCACTATTTCCTCATTCGCGCCTATGACATGCTGGACGCCGTCGCGGTCCAGCCGCTTACCTATCTGCAGCTCGTCTTCGCCTCGATCATGGGCGTCACGATCTTCGGCGAGACGCTGACCGCGAACATGATCGCCGGCTCGGCTATGGTCGTCGCCGCCGGGATCTTCACCGTTTGGCGCGAGCGCGTCGTCGCCAGGAGCAAGGCCGGCTTGCCGCCGCAGTGAGGGGCGAAGGGCGCTCGCTCTCATCCAGCTGAGAGTAGCCCGACCAGATTCGTATCGGGAAAGAAACGCTTGCGTAACGATCGGGCGGCTAGGGTGCCGATAAGAGGTTTACGCAGGAGTTTCCCTTGCCCGTCGAACTGACCCCCTCCCAAGCGCTGGGGCTCTGGCACGCGGTCTCGCGCGAGCAGGTGCGGATCGACAGCCGCGATCTCACGCTGCGCCAGATGGCGATCCTGCTTGAGATCTATCTGGTTCCGCCGCCGCACACGGTCCGGGGGCTTGCCGCGACCCTCGGGGTGACGAAGCCCGTAATCACGCGGGCTCTCGACACTATGGGCGCGCTTGGTCTCGTCGACCGCGTGCGCGACGAGCGCGACCGGCGCAATGTCATCATCAAACGCACCGTCGAGGGCGCGCTCTACCTTGAAAAACTCGGCGATATGATCATCAATCAGGGACGGAAACTGTGAGCCCAGCCATGCCCGGAACCCTCGATCGCCGACTTAATGCCTATCGCGAGGACCTTGCCGAGGCGCGCCTGCGCGGCCTGATCGACGCGAAGCGCTACGTCGAAGGCAAGCCGGCGACGGTTTCCGTGCCGGTGACGCCGCTCAGGGCAAGGCCGGACCTTGCCTGCGGCATGGATACGGAGCTGCTCTGTGGCGAGACGGCGCGGGTTCTCGACGTCGCCGGCGGATGGGCCTGGGTCAAATCCGAGCTCGACGGTTACGTCGGCTATGTGCCGCACGGCGCGCTGACGGAGGAGGCCCCGCCTCCCACACACATCGTCCGGGTGCCGCGGACCTTCGCCTATCGCGGCGCGGACCTGCGCTTTCCTCAGGCCTTCGCCCTTTCGATGGGAAGCCGGCTCACTGTCGTCGGGGAAACGGAAACGCGCGGCACGCGCTACTTCCTGCTCGACGACGGACTGGCGGTCGTCGCCCATCATTGCGCCCCGGCGGGGCATCCCGTCGCCGAAGATTACGTGTCGGTTGCCGCCCGCATGCTTGAAACGCCCTATCTTTGGGGCGGCCGTTCCGGCTTCGGCATCGACTGCTCCGGCCTCGTGCAGCTTTCCATGCTGATGACGGGTCGCCCGGTTCCGCGCGACACCGACATGCAGGTGGAGGCGATCGGCAGGCCGATCGGGCGCGAAGAGCTCGTTCGCGGCGATCTCGTCTTCTGGAAGGGCCATGTCGCCATCATGGAAGACGATCAGACATTGCTGCATGCGAACGGCCACACGATGACCGTCGCCCGAGAAGGGCTGGACGACGCCATCCGCCGGATCGGCTGGCTCTACGCTCAGCCGACGGGATATCGGCGGCCTTGAGAATATATCGCGTCCGCCTGTTCCGTGAGGGGCGCAAATCACATTAAGAGATAGGCCCAGGCGGAAACGCTGACGACGCCGAGCGCCGTGGTGAGCGTGATCGTCGAAGAGGCGAGCGCATGGCCGACATTGAAATGGTTGGCGATCAGCCAGGCGTTGACGCCGGTCGGCACGGACGAGGTCAGCACAAGGGCGGCGGTCCAGCTCGGGCTCAAGCCCAGAAGGTGGCAGGCGGCAAAGACGGTGCCCGGCAGCACCACGAGCTTCAGCGCGCTGGTGACGCTGGCAAGCCCGGTATTGCCGGCCAGACCGTAGCGGTCGAGCGCCATGCCGATCGAGATGAGCGCGGCGGGTGCGGCTACGGCGGCAAGCTGGTCGACGACGCTTTTCGCCGGCCCTCCGAGTGGCTGACCGAGGAGGTGAAAGAGCGCACCGAGGGCAAGCCCGATCACCAGCGGATTGCGGACAAGATTGCGCGCGACCCCCGCAAGCAGCCGGACGAGTCCTTGACCCGGCTTGCCGCTCGTCTTGCGCTCAGCGCGTTCCATGAACACAGTTCCGGCGATCATCATCACCGGCAGGTGTACCGAGAGCAGGATCGAAAGCGCCACCACGCCCTCCTCTCCCACCACGCGCGAGACCAGCGGTAGACCTATGAAGACCGTGTTGGCGAAGGCCGAGGATACGCCGGCGAGCACGCCCATGCGCTGGTCGCGCCCGAAACAGAACGTGGCGGCTAGATGGCCCAGGGTCCAGGTGACGGCGACACCGGAGAAATAGGCAAGCCAGAGCGGCCAGGGCGAACCCTCCCGGAAATCCGCCTCGGCAATGGTGCGGAACAGCAGGACCGGTACGGCGACGCGGAAGACGAATTCGCCGAGCGCCTCGCCGACGGCCGGTTTTAGATAGCCGAACCGGACCACCAGCCAGCCGGTCAGGATCAGAATGAAGATCGGAAGCACGTTCAGAAAGACTTCGGACATGGGCGGGCCTTGGTCCAGGAGGATGTGAAGGGATCCGGAGGGACGGGTGGAGCGCAGCGCCCGGAAATCGCGCCGAGGTTTTCACGGCAATAGCCCCGATCGAGCGGCGCGAGCAAGAGCGAAGAACAAGCGTCTCGCCCGGGCTCGGAACATTGGGGGCGCGCAAACGTTGGTTTTTATGGGGTTTGGGTATGGTAACGGAGCGTTCAGTTTATTCACGCGGAGACGACGACCCGCATTTGACCGGCGACGCGCTTGCGGAGAAGGTCGGACGCTTCCTTCGCTATGCAACCATGATCGACACGCGCGACATTTCCATCACCGCAATAGGTAACTGGGTCTTGCTTTCCGGCACGGTCGCGACGGAAGCGGACATCGCCTGCGTCGGCGAAGCCGCAGCTTCGGTGATCGGGGTCGCACGCGTCGACAATCAGCTGACGGCGCGCGGGGAAGAGGCGGAGAAGTAAGCAGGCGCCGGAACCGGAGTTCGCATGACGGAGAGCCGGGCCGCCGCATCCCCGGCTATGCGGTCTCGACCGGAACTACCTTCTATTGACGCCGCGCATCGTCGCGGTACCTCACCCCTTACAGCGCCGCGCGTCTTTTCAGACGCGCAAAGGTCACTGTAACTCTTTGGATCTGCGGATCGCGCTTTCCGAAAATCCGGTCCGATATTCGGGCCGATGCGCTAGAGGGAGGACGGCCGATGTGCGGACGCGTCTATATCAAGAGCACGCTCGAAGGATTGCTGCGCGAATTCTCCTTCGCCGAGCGGCAGGCCGTCGAGGGAATGGCGAACCAGCTTCCGCGCTACAACGGCGCGCCGTCGCTCACCTATCCGATCATCATCACCGACGTGGTGCGCGACCCGGATGTGTTCGGTCCGACCTTCGTCAGCGCGCGCTGGGGGCTGATGTCGCGCTGGATGAAGGCGACCGGCCGGCCGCCGGTCAATGCGCGCTGCGAGGGCATCGCGACCAACGGCCTCTTCAAGCACCCCTATCGCAGCCGCCGCTGCCTCATCCCGATCGACGGCTTCTTCGAATGGAAGGACATTTACGGCACCGGGAAGAACAAGCAGCCCTATGCGGTCGCCATGAAGTCCGGCGAACCCTTTGCGCTTGCCGGCCTGTGGAACAGCTGGCGCGATCCGAAGACCGACGAGGATATCCGCACCTTCTGCATCATCACCTGCCCGCCAAACGAAATGATGGCGACGATCCACGGCCGAATGCCGGTGGTCCTGCACCGAGCCGACTACGAGCGCTGGCTCTCGCCGGAGCCGGATCCCTCGGATCTGATGAAACCGTTCCCGGCGGACCTGATGACCATGTGGCCGATCGACCGGAAGGTGGGATCGCCGAAATACGACGCGGCGGACATTCTCGACCCGGTCGACCCAGAGAGTTGAGGTCCTGATTCTTTCGCTAAAGGTTCTGAGGCATCCCGCTTCGTTGGAGAGATTATAGCAATCCTGCGAAGCTCGAATCAGGATGGCGGACAGAGAGGGATTCGAACCCTCGATACGCTTTCACGTATACACGCGTTCCAGGCGTGCGCCTTCAACCACTCGGCCACCTGTCCATCCGTCTGCAGCCGGTGGTCAGTCCGGCTGGCTGGGTGCGCCGGCGAATACCGGCGGACGGGCGCGATATATACCGATGATGCGGACGGGATCAACTGGTTTCTGACAGATTATTGACAGCAGGTGACATGCGTGTGCGCCAGTCGGCCATTGCGCTCATCCGGCGGCCAGCCTATCTCTTGATGCAGATGCCGGATGCCCAGAACTCGCGAAATAGTCTTTCGCCGCGCGCCGGGCATCAAAGGAGGACGGATGCGGTTCTTGCTGCGCCTTTCAAGCTTTCTCGCGCTGACGGTCGCCGTGCTCGCGGGGACGGTCGACTCGATCCAGTCGGTGGCGGCTTCCGCGCCGGTGATGACGCCGCTTGGAGAGGGCATTGCCGTCCTCGGACCGGAGGCGGTCGATTGGGTGCAATCGCTGCAGCGCACCGATGCCGGACCGGCGATCTGGCTTGCCGCCCTGCATTGGCTGTTCATGCAGCCGGCATTTGCCGTGTTTCTCGCCATAGCCCTCCTCTTCTGGATGGCAGGCTACAGGAGGAAGCCGGCGGCGGGGCGCTTTGCCGCCTGAGAGGGCTACCGGCCCGCGCGACCCCCATCCGCATGTTTCCTGAGTGCATTCGGCGCATGAAAGGAGCCCCGAGATGTTTCTTATCGACATGTTCAACAAGAAAACCCTCCTGCCGGACGCCGAGACCGCGCTGCCCGGGCGCGCGCAGGAGATCCCGACCGCCGAGGCGCATTTCGTCTCCGGCCGGCCGCTCAAGGGGCCCTATCCGCAGGGAATGAAGAAGGTGCTCTTCGGCATGGGCTGCTTCTGGGGCGCCGAGCGGCTCTTCTGGAAGATGCATGGCGTCCATGTGACCGCTGTCGGCTATTCCGGCGGGCTGACGCCGAATCCGACCTATCAGGAGACGACGACGGGGCTGACGGGCCATGCCGAAGTGGTGTTGGTCGTCTATGACTCTGAGAAGGTCTCCTTCGCCCGGCTGCTCAAGACCTTCTTCGAGGAGCATGACCCGACCCAGGGCATGCGGCAGGGCAACGACATCGGCACGACCTATCGCTCGGCCGTCTATGTCTATGACGAAGAGCAGCTCGCCGAGGCGAATGCAGCCCGCAATACCTACCGGAAGGCGTTGAAGTCCTCGGACCACGTCCGTGAGATCACCACCGAAATCACGATGGCCGGACCCTTCTATTTTGCCGAAGACTACCACCAGCAGTATCTCGCCAAGAGTCCGGACGGCTATTGCGGATTGCGCGGCACCGGCGTCAGCTGCCCGATCGGTTAAATCGAACATCGTCTTAAGACGCCGGCCCTGCAAACGTCGTCGCAGGGCCGTCGGGTTTTTTACCATCCGAAAAATTTCGAGTGTTTTTTTGCCGAAGCCGTGCAAGGATGCGGCCACCCAAGCCTTACAGAAGAGGGGCGGGTTCCGCGGATGCCGCCGGAAAACCCGAAAACAATCAATTGCGACGACAGGGCTGCAAGATGAAAAAAACCATTCTCGGTCTCCTTGCTTTCTCGATGATGTCCGCGACGGCGCTGGCCGCGGATATCGAGCCGGCGATCATCTACGATCTCGGCGGCAAGTTCGACAAATCCTTCAACGAGGCCGCCTATAACGGCGCCGAAAAGTTCAAGGCCGAAACGGGCATCGAATATCGCGAATTCGAAATCGCCAATGACGCCCAGCGCGAGCAGGCGCTGCGCCGCTTCGCCCGCGATGGCAACAGCCCGATCGTCATGGCCGGCTTCAATTGGGCGGCATCGCTCGAGAAGATCGCGCCGGAATATCCCGACACCAAATTCGCCATCATCGACATGGTGGTCGACAAGCCGAACGTCAAATCGATCGTCTTCAAGGAGCAGGAAGGCTCCTATCTGGTCGGCGTGCTTGCCGGCCTCGCCTCCCAGACGAAGACCGTCGGTTTCGTCGGCGGCATGGACATCCCGCTCATTCACAAATTCGCCTGCGGCTATGTCGGCGGCGCCAAGTCGACGGGTGACGTGACGGTGCTCGAAGCCTATACGGGAACGACACCGGATGCCTGGAACGATCCGGTCAAGGGAGGCGAGATCACCAAGTCGCAGATCGACCAGGGCGCGGACGTGATCTATCACGCCGCCGGCGGCACCGGCGTCGGCGTTCTGCAGGCCGCGGCAGATGCGGGCAAGCTCGGCATCGGCGTCGATTCCAACCAGAACATGCTGCAGCCGGGCAAGGTACTGACCTCGATGCTGAAGCGCGTCGACGTCGCCGTCTACGATGCCTTCACGGCCGCAAAGGACGACAAGTTCGAATTCGGCGTCTCCAATCTCGGCCTGAAGGAAGACGGCGTCGGCTATGCTCTGGACGAGCACAACAAGGCGCTGATCACGCCGGAAATGCTCGAAGCGGTCGAAAAGGTGAAGGCGGACATCATTGCCGGCAATCTCGTGGTGCACGACTACATGACGGACGAGTCCTGCCCCTACTGATCACGGCGCTTTAACGGTCATGAAAGCCGTCGGCTCTCGCGGGCCGGCGGCTTTTTGCTGCGCGACCCATGGTTACCATTGAATTGCAGCACCAGAACTATCAGTAATGCGGCGGCCGTGTTACCGGGATCGCCTCCCGCGCCTGCTCCTCGAGCATCAGGAATCGCTCGGCCAGCCGGTCCAGCTTGGCCCGCGTCTGTTCCACGACCTTCCATTGCTCGGCCAACTGATCCGAAAGCTCCTCGATGGTCTTGGCCTGGTGGGCCACCGTTTCCTCCAATCGGGTGATCCGATCGTCTGCCTCGCTCATGCGGATTCTCCGTCTTCCGTTTCGAAACCGGCGCGGCCCCTCAGGTCGCTCACGGCGTGAAGCATCAGCCGCGCGTCCCGGCCGCGACGCGGCCGGCGACCGCGAAGCCGGGGTCACGGGCCGAGAGCATTTTATGCAGGTGCACCATCATGCCGGCGGCAAATAGCGGCGTCAGCAGGTTCAGCACGGGCACAGCCAGGAAGGCCGCAAGAACAAGGCCCGCGAGGAACACCGTCGCGCGATGCTTTCTGCGGAAGAGCCGCGCCTCGCCGGGCGCGCGGTGCCGCATGGCGGCGAATTCGAAGAATTCCCGCCCGAGCAGATAGCCGTTGACGAGAAAGAAGGCGATAAGATTGATGCCCGGCACCAGCAGGAGGAACAACGCCACCATGTTGCCGAGGATCACGATGCCTAGGAACTTCGCCGAGCTTACGATCGCTTCGGCGAGCGGCAGCGGCGCTCCCGGCGCCTCGCCGGGATAGTCGCGCTTCTCGACCACCTCGGCGACATCGTCGAGGAACAAGCCGGCGATCATCGCCGTCACCGGGGCGAGCAGCAGCGCCAGCCCCAAGGCGAGGCCGAGGCTGGCGAAAATGCCGACGACGAGGGTAAGCCATCCCGCCCATTCGGGTGTTCCGGGCAACAGCGCGTCGATCCACGGCAAGGCAAGCCAGGCGAACAGCTGGCGCAGCGCAAACCACAGCGCGACGAGTGCCAGAAGCGTGAGCCCGATCACCTTCCAGAAGACCGCGCGGGTCTCGGCCGCAAAGAGATTGGCGAAGGCCAGCCGCGCCGCATCCAGAATCATGACAGGTCTCCTCGAGACAAAATGGGTCGAACGCCATGTAGGCAAAGGCGAACGTCGCGACAAGACGCTTCGACAATCTACAGCTTCGACGCGGACAGGCGCTGGCAAACGCAATGGGTGGCGATATGTTAGGGGCAGTGAGACCGGCGCCGCTCGAGCAGGCTTAGGTGCAGCCTGCCACCCGGACGAAGGAGAGTAGGGAGAGACCATGACCAGCAAAAAGACGCTCGCGAGCCTCGCCGTCCTGGTGCAATCCGGCGACGTCGATCCCGTCGCGCTCGCTGAGGAAACGCTCGCCCGGGTCGAAAGCCATAACGACCGAGCCGTCTTCATCGAGATTACGCGCGAGCGGGCGGAACGGGAAGCGAAGGCGGCCTCCGAGCGAATCAGAGCCGGCCGGTCACTCGGCCTGCTCGATGGCCTTCCCGTCGCCTGGAAAGACCTCTTCGACATGGCCGGTAGCGTGACCACCGCGGGATCCGTCGTACTCAAGGACCAGCCGACGGCAACGGCCGATGCGGCGGTCGTGGCGGCATTGAGCGGCGCCGGCATGATCAGTCTCGGTCGCACCAGCATGAACGAATTCGCCTTCTCCGGTCTCGGCGTCAATCCGCATCACGGCACGCCGCGCAACCCCGCATCGACCGACGTCCATCGTATCCCCGGCGGCTCCTCCTCCGGTTCGGCGGCGGCCGTCGCCGCCGGCCTCGTACCGCTCGCCATCGGTACCGACACCGGCGGTTCGGTACGCATTCCGGCAGCGATGACCGGTGTCGTCGGCTACAAGGCGACGCGCGGCCGATACGCGATGAGGGGCGTCTTTCCGCTCGCCGGAAGTCTCGATTCGCTCGGCCCCCTGTGCCTGACCGTTCAGGACGCCGTCTGGGCGGATGCGGCCATGCACAGCCTCACCGCACCGGTGGTCCGCCGCGCCGAGCCTGCCGAGCTTTCGCTCGTCATTCCCGAAACCATCGTTTTCGACGAGGCCGAAGCGGAGGTCGTGACCGCCTTCGAGGGGGCGATCAAGAGACTCGAGGCCGCCGGTGTACGGATCCGCCGCCAGCCCTTCCCGAGCTTCGCCGCGATCTTCGACCTGATGAGGCGTCACGGCGCGCTGGTGAATGCGGAAGCCTATGCGCTCCATCGCGAGCGCCTCGACAGCCCCGACGCCGCCCGGATGGATCCACGCGTCGTCACACGCGTGCGCCTCGGCGAGAAAATCAGCGCCAGCGACTATATCGCCCTCGTCGAGGCACGCGAGCGGCTGATCCACGAAACGGCCGACATCCTGAACGCCGGCGAGCTGATCGCGCATCCGACGCTGCCGCATGTGGCGCCGCCGCTCGCGCCTCTGCTTGCCGACGACGAACTCTTCTTCAGGACCAATGCGCGGACGCTGCGCAACACGCTGATCGGCAATTTCCTCGACTTTTGCGGCATCTCCATCCCCTGCGGAACGGGTGCGGCCGGCATGCCGGTCGGCTTTCTCTTGTCGGCGCCGCATCACCAGGACGATCGCCTGCTTTCCGCCGCGCTTGCGCTCGAGGCGCCGATCCGGGGCGAGGTATGATCATCTGCTTCGACATCGGCGGTTCGGCGATCAAGGGCGCCATCACCTATTCGCCGGAACGCATATTCCCGCTGCCGCGGCGGGAGACGCCGCTCACCGACTTCCACCGTTTCGTCGGGGCCATGGAGGCGGTGATCGACGAAGCCGGTGGCCTGCCGGACCGCCTGGCGATCTCGATCACCGGCGTCATCGACCCGGAGACGCAACGGATCAAATGCGCCAATATCCCCTGCATCGACGGGCGCGAGCTTGCGGCCGAGCTCGAGGCGGCGCTGCATCTGCCCGTGGTGATCGCCAACGATGCCGATTGCTTCACACTTGCCGAGGCCGGCATCGGCGCCGGACGCGGCCACCGCATCGTCTTCGGCGCAATCCTCGGCACCGGTGTCGGCGGAGGGCTGGTGGTCGACGGTAGACTGATCAATGCCGTTGGCGGCTTTGCCGGAGAATGGGGGCATGGGCCGGTTTCCGCCCGCGAAGCCGGCAACCCGCCCGTCGCAATACCGGCCTTCGATTGCGGCTGCGGCCAGCGCGGCTGCATCGACACGATCGGCGGGGCGCGCGGCCTGGAGAGGCTGCATGCGGCCCTTCATTGCAAGGAACGCGCCAGCCAGGAGCTCATCGAGGCTTGGCGGCAAGGTGACGTCGAGGCGGCTCGCACGGTCGATATCTATGTCGATCTCGTCAGTTCACCATTGGCCCTGGTGATCAACATCACCGGCGCGACCATCGTGCCCGTCGGCGGGGGCCTTTCGAATTCCGAGGCGCTAATCGGCGAGATCGACCGGATGGTGCGCAGCCGGATTCTGCGCCGGTTCAGTCGGCCGCTGGTGGTGCGAGGCCAGTGCCGGGTGGAGCCGGGCCTGATCGGCGCCGCTCTGCTCGGTTTCGATCGGGACCATCTGGACGGGGGACCAAGAGCATGAAGGACATCCTGCTCGAGGTCTGCGTCGACGACGCGGAGGGATTGAAGGCCGCGGTCGAGGGCGGTGCCGACCGCATCGAGCTCTGTTCAGCACTTGCCGTCGGCGGCCTGACGCCGAGCGCTGGGCTGATGGCCTGCGCAAAGCCGCCGCCGGTGCCGGTCTATGCGATGATCCGCCCGCGCCCCGGCGATTTCACCTTCAGCCCAGCCGAGCTCGACATCATGCGCGGCGATATCGATGCGGCGCGCAGGGCGGGGCTTGCGGGCGTCGTGCTCGGCGCGTCGCGCCCGGACGGTCGGTTGGACGAGCGCATGCTGGTAAAACTCACCGGCCACGCCGCCGGTCTCGGCCTCACCCTGCACCGGGCTTTCGATCTTGTACCGGATTTTGCCGAAGCGATCGGGATCGCCGCCGAACTCGGCTTCGAACGCATCCTGACGTCGGGCGGCGCGAAAAGCGCACCGGAAGCGGTCGACACACTCGCCCTGCTCGTCGAACTCGCGGCCGGCCGGCTCTCGATCATGCCCGGCGCCGGCATCAATCCCGATACGCTCGACGCAATCCTGCCGCAGCTCGAGGTCAACGAGGTACATTCATCCTGCTCTGTTAGTGAGCTGGCTAACGAAAGGCGCGTCGTCGACATGGGCTTCGGACCGCCGGAGCGCCGCCGTACGGATGCTGCAATGGTCAGGGCGATGAGGGAGCGGCTCAGTGTGCTAGCCCGGCTATAGCGCGGGATGAGGAAAAGTGTACGCGGTTTTCCGCCCGCATCCCGCGCTAACGTCTTAGAATCGATCACGTCTATGATTTTGGGTCGCTCCGACCTGAAATCATCGTGATCTAGGCGGAATAGACGCACTCCCCGCCGATCCAGGTGGATTTCAGTTGAAGATCCGGGGCCAGCAGCACGAAATCGGCGTCGGCTCCCGGCAGGAGGCGGCCCTTGTGCGAGGCGATGCCCATGGCATCGGCGGGATAGGCGGAGGCCATGCGGAGGGCTTCCTCAACCGGCAGGCCGAGCCTTTCATGCACGAAACGGACGGAGGAGAGCATGTCGATATCGGCGCCGGCGAGCGTGCCGTCGGCGAGCGTCAGCCGTCCGTCCTTGCGCAAAATCTCGCGCCCGTTCAGGAGGAAGCGCGTCACGTCGGAGCCGATCGTCGACATCGCATCGGTCACCAGGAAGATCTGCCCCGGCCCTTGCTTGCCGCGAATTGCAATGCCCATCGTCGCCGGATCGACATGGAAGCCGTCGGCGATCATCCCCGCATGGAGTCTCCCCGTCGCCAGCGCCGCACCGACCACCCCTGGCTCTCGGTGACCAAGGCCGCTCATGGCATTGAAGAGATGCGTCACGGTGCGCGCCCCGGCCTTCGCATAGGCGCAGGCCGCCTCGAAGCCGACATCCGTATGGCCAAGGCTGACGACGACGCCGGCATCGGCAAGTGCCTTCACCTGCTCCTTGGTCGCATTTTCCGGGGCAAGCGTCACCATCAGGCAGCCGAGCGACTTCATACAGGCGAGCATTTCGTCCAGGTCCGGCTTTTCCATGGGGCGGATCAGCGATGGATCATGAGCACCCTTGCGGACGAGGGAAAGGTGCGGGCCTTCGAGATGCAGCCCGAGGAAGCCCGGCACGCCGGAGGCCTTGGCCTCGATGCCGGCCTTTATCGCTTCTGTCCTCACCGCGCGCGTGTCGGTGATCAGGGTCGGCAGCAATGCCGTCGTGCCGAACCGCGCATGGGCGGCACAGATTTGCCGGATGCCCGCAAGCGTCGGCTGCTCGTTGAAGAGGGCGCCGCCACCGCCATTGACCTGCAGGTCGATGAAGCCCGGGACGAGCAGGAGGCCGCGCGCGTCGATCGTCTCCATCTCGTCGGCGGCAGCCCCTGCAGGGACGATGGTCTTCACATGCCCCGCCTCGATCAGAAGCGCGGCGCCGTCGTGACAGTCGATGCCGTCGAAAATCCGCGCACCGGTGATTTTCTTCTTCGCAGTCATCGGGTCTCCGTTACTTTCTTGAGGCTCGCCGGGGCATCGGGATCGAGCCCGCGCGAGCGCGACCAGGCTTCGACGAAGCCGTAGAACGGCAGGATCAGCGCCAGCGCGTCGGTGATCGGGTGGCCGGTCCCGACGAAGGGCAGGCGGTTTGCCTTTGCTGCTCGCGCCGACGTGACACGCACGACGGCGCCCTTCTCGCTGAGACCGTCGGCGATCTCGGCGACCGAGGCTTCGGCGGCATCCCGGGCGGCGAGCGCCAGCACCGGGAAGCGGGCGCCGACGAGCGCGACCGGACCGTGCAACACTTCCGCCGCCGAATAGGCCTCGGCATGCATGCCTGACGTCTCCTTGAACTTCAGCGCCGCTTCGCTGGCGATCGCCAGCGCCGGTCCTCGGCCGAGCACATAGAGCGATTCCGCCTCCTCAAGTTCGGCGGCGAAATCCTGCCAGTCGAGCTTCACCGCTTCGGCAAAGCGATTCGGGAGTTCGGCCACGGCCCGCTTCAGGCCGAGGTCGCCCGTCCATTCGCCGAGCACGGCAAGGCCCGCGACAATGGAGTTAACATAAGACTTGGTCGCCGCGACGGCAATTTCGGGCCCGGCAAGAATATCGAGCGGGTGGCTGCAAGCGTCGGCGATCGGGGACGGCAGCGTGTTGGTAAGCGCGATCGAAACGGCGCCGGCACGGGTTGCGGCCTCGGCCATGGCGACGATATCCGGGCTTTTTCCCGATTGCGAGATGGCAATCGCCGCCGCTCCGCCGAGCTTCAATTCGGCGCCATAAATGGAGGCGAGCGAAGGCCCGAGCGAGGCTACGGGGCGACCGGCCGTGAGCTCGATCGCATATTTCAGGAAGAGGGCCGCGTGGTCGGAAGATCCGCGGGCAATCGTCACCAGAAAGGCCGGATCCTTGGCGCGAAGCGCCGCACCCGCCGCGGTGAGCGCTTTCGCCGAGCTATCGAGCAATCGTGCGGCAGCCTCGGGAATCTCGTCGATTTCTCGCCGCATGTTGGTCTGCATGATCAAAAGTCCTTTTCTTGCGCGCGGCTCAGCTTTCCGGGATCGTCAGTTCCGCGACAAAATCATAGGCGTCGCCCCGATAGAGCGACCGGGTGAATTCCACGACCCGTCCTGAAGAGAGATAGGAGACGCGCTCGATGGAAAGCCCGGCCGACCCGACGGCAACGCCGAGCATCGAGGCATCCGGGTCCTTGATGTTGCAGGCGGAGATGCGCTGCACGGCGCGCACCGGCCTCGCATTGACCTTTTCGAGCACGGCATAAAGCGAAGAGGCGACGGAGAGCGGATCGGGCACAAACTCCACCGAAACGCAGGCACGCTCGATCGCAAGCGGCATGTCGTCGGCGATGCGCAGCCGGCCGAGCCGCGCGACCAGGGCGTCGGCCGGAAGGCCGAGCGTCATCATCTCGTCGGGTGAAGGATGGAAGAGGCCCCGCTCCAGCCACTCCGCCCGCGTATTCAGGCCGCGACGCGCCATGTCCTCGGTAAAGGAGGTGAGGCGCGAGAGCGACTGCTCGACACGCGAGACCGGTCGGACGACAAAGGTGCCGGAGCCGTGGCGGCGCACCAGCAGGCCGTCGCGCACGAGGTCGTCGACGGCCTTGCGGACGGTCACGCGACTGACATTGGCATAGTCGGCGAGATCCCTTTCGGGCGGCAATGCATCGCCGTGATTGAGCTTGCCGGACAGGATCGCCTCTTCCAGCGACTGCCGGAGCTTGAGATAGAGCGGGCCGGCGCCCCCCGATTGCAGGCCTTCGACCGGCAGGATGGAGGCAAGCGAATGGCTCATGCGACAACCTCCGGCCGGGCTCCGAAGCGCTTGGCCGCAAGCGCGACCGCGCCGGTCAGCGCGTCGGCCTCGGCCTCGGAGAAGAGCGGCCGGTGCCGCTCGGCGAGCCAGGGCCGATAGAGGGAGGCAAGACCGCCTAGCAGACAAATCGTCTGAGCCCCCCGCGCGATCACCGCGTCGAGCGCCTCGTCCACCGTCGTCGCCGCCGCCTTCAACAGGCGCAGCGCGACCGGGTCGCCGCGCCCGGCGAAATCGAAGACGCGCGGCGCATAGCGACCGAACTCGCCGGGTTTTGCGAGCCGCGCGAAATCGACCACATCGCGGGGATCATTGTTGAATTCGGCGAGCACTGAATCCGTGAGCGGCGAGGCCGAATGGATGCCGTCATAGGCAAGCAGGCTCTCCTGCAGGAGCGCGTGACCGATCCGCGCGCCGCTGCCGTGGTCGCCGATCGTGAAGCCCCAGCCGCCGATATAGCTGACCGATTTGCCCCGGCGCGCGATGTAGATCGTGCCGGTCCCGAGGATCGCGACGGCACCGTCCTTGTCGCCCAGCGCGCCCTGCAGCGCAATCAGCCCATCGGATTCGATGTCGGCCTCCGCGAAGGGCAGCCGCCGCTTCACGTAGTGAACGGCGTCGCCGACATTATGTCCGGCGACCCCCACGATCGCGCAGGCCGCGGCGATGTCTTCGGGATCAAGGTCTGCGTCCACGAAAGCCGCGCGCGCCGCATCGGCAATATTCTGCAGCGCCGTTTCCGGATCGGTGAGAATATTGGCGGCACCGGATTTTCCGCGGCCGAGTAAACGGCCGTCCGGGCCTGCAACCGCCGCCCGGCAGCTTGTTCCGCCGCCGTCGATTCCGATGAGATAGGGTGTCATGGATACCTCCGAGCCTCAAGATACCAAAAAAATACCATTAACCAAGCCCGATTTCGAGCCGAGGTTTATATCGTGGATGAACACCTTGATTATATTTTACTTTTTTCTTCACGCCGCGCCCCGTTGGGCCAAAAGTTAAATTTCCGCTAGACAATTGGTATTTTTTTGGCATTAATTCAGGAAGAGGAGAACGAAACGATGCCGGTATCGAAGACCGAAGAGCGCCACGCCGGGGCCAAGGACCTGGATCTGATGCATCCGGCGCGTACCCTTCGCCTGCTCGCCGCCGGGCAACAGGCGGCGGCGAAGTCCGTCGATGGCGCTCTCGAGCCCATCACAGCCGCGGCTGTCCTCGCTGCCGATACACTTTCCACCGGCGGGCGGCTCGCCTATGCGGGTGCGGGAAGTTCTGGCCTGATGGCCATGGCCGACGCGCTGGAACTCCCAGGCACCTATGGCATACCCCAAGAACAGATCGTCATCCTCCTTGCCGGCGGCACAGCCAGCCTCGGCGATCTCGCCGGCGGCTATGAGGACGACACGGAGCTGGCGCGCGGCGACGTCCGTGCGGCCGGCATTACGGCCGGCGACTGCCTGATTTCCGTTTCCGCCAGCGGATCGACCCCCTATGCACTCGCCGCGGCGGACGAGGCGCGCAAGCGCGGCGCGAAAGTCGTTGCGGTCGCCAATAATAGCGGCGCGCCCCTGTTCGAAGCCGCCGATGTCTCCATCCTGTTGCAGACCCCGCCGGAGGTCGTCTCCGGCTCGACGCGCATGGGCGCGGGCACCGCACAGAAGATTGCTCTCAACATGTTTTCGACGCTTGTCGGCATCCGCCTCGGCCACGTGCTCAACGGCCACATGGTGAATCTGCGTGCCGACAACATCAAACTGCGCGGCCGCGCCGTCCGGATCGTCTCCGACGTCACCGGCGTGACCGCCGATGTGGCGGAACGGCTGGTCGACGCCGCCTCCGGCTCGGTTAAGCTTGCGATCCTGCTTGCCTCCGGGGCGAAGGACATGGGGCAAGCCGAAGCGGCACTCGCAAAGGCCGATCAGAATTTGCGCGAGGCGATCGCGATCGTCTCGCAGACGTGAAACTGGGACCCAGAACCGCGCCCGCGACGGCGCCTATAAGAGGGAGAATCTAAATGACCCGCACGACAATCAAAGGCCTGCTGCTCGCATCGAGCATTCTCGGCTCCGCCGGGCTTGCGCAGGCGCAGGACGCAACGCTGACGATCGAGAGCTGGCGCAATGACGACCTGGCGATCTGGCAGGAGAAGCTGATTCCGGCCTTCGAAGCCAAGCACCCGGGCATCAAGGTCGTCTTCTCGCCGTCCGCCCCGACCGAATACAACGCGGCGCTCAATGCCAAGCTCGACGCCGGATCGGCCGGTGATCTCATTACCTGCCGCCCCTTCGACGCCTCGCTCGAGCTCTACAACAAGAAGCACCTCGCCGACCTGACCGGCCTTGCCGGCATGGAGAACTTCTCCGACGTCGCCAAGTCCGCCTGGACGACCGACGACGGCACGACGACCTTCTGCGTGCCGATGGCTTCGGTCATCCACGGCTTCATTTACAACAAGGACGCCTTCGACCAGCTCGGCCTCTCCGTGCCGACGACCGAAGCGGAATTCTTCGCCGTGCTCGACAAGCTCAAGGAGGACGGCACCCACATCCCGATGGCGATGGGTACCAAGGATCTCTGGGAAGCCGCGACCATGGGCTACCAGAATATCGGCCCCAACTACTGGAAGGGCGAGGAAGGCCGGCTGGCGCTGATCAAGGGCGAACAGAAGCTGACCGACGAGCCCTGGGTCGAACCCTATCGCGTGCTCGCCAAGTGGAAGGATTATCTCGGCGACGGCTTCGAGGCGCAGACCTATCCGGACAGCCAGAACCTCTTCACGCTCGGCCGCGCCGCGATCTATCCGGCCGGCTCCTGGGAAATCGCCGGCTTCAACGCGCAGGCCGAGTTCGAGATGGGCGCCTTCCCGCCGCCGGTGAAGAATGCCGGCGACACCTGCTACATCTCCGACCACAACGACATCGGCATCGGTTTGAATGCCAAGAGCCCGAATGCGGAGGCCGCCAAGACCTTCCTCACCTGGGTCGCCTCGCCGGAATTCGCGGATATCTATGCCAACGCCCTACCGGGCTTCTTCAGCCTGAACTCGACTGCGGTGAAGATGACCGATCCGCTCGCCCAGGAATTCGTCTCCTGGCGCGAAAAGTGCAAGTCGACGATCCGCTCCACCTACCAGATCCTCTCGCGCGGCACTCCCAACCTCGAAAACGAGACCTGGGTGGCGTCGGCAAACGTCATCAACGGCACCGAGACGCCGGAAGAGGCGGCCAAGAAGCTGCAGGAAGGGCTTGAAAGCTGGTATAAGCCGGCAAAGTAACTCCGGAAGGGGCGCCTTCGCGCCCCTCTTTCGCTCCCGCGCGAGGACGGATTTTCGCGCGGTGAACGACGCCGCCATCAGTGTTGAGATGTCCTGCCGAGCCGGCTTGAGCGGACAGGAGATGCGGCATAGCCCTCATTTCCACTGCCGCGGCGGCGCTTTGGACGAGGCGCGGATGAACGCACCCATTTCGAGCGACATCGAGGCTGCGCCACGCGCGAGCCGGTTAGAACGGGCCAGACGCCGATGAACCAACGCGAGATTATGATGGATGTCGGTGAGCTCAAGCGCCCGCGGCGCTGGCACATCCTCGTCTTCCTTACGCCGGCGCTTCTCATCTACACGGCGGTGATGATCCTGCCGCTGATCGAGACGCTGCGCCAATCCTTCTTCAACACGGTCGACGGCGAATATACCTTCGTGGGCCTCCACAATTTCGGCGTGCTCTTCGGCGATCCGCGCTGGGCCGCGGATTTCTGGAACGCACTCGGGAACAACATCGTCTTCTTCCTGATCCACATGGCGGTGCAGAACCCGATCGGCATCGCACTCGCCGCCATGCTGTCGGTGCCCAAGCTGCGCTTCAGCGCCTTCTACCGCACGGCGATCTTCCTGCCGACGCTTTTGTCCTTCGTCATTGTCGGCTTCATCTGGAAGCTCATCCTTTCGCCGATCTGGGGCGTGGCGCCCTATCTCATGGATCTCGTCGGACTGAAATGGCTCTTCGCCCCCTGGCTCGGCCGGCCCGATTCGGCGCTGATCGCCGTGTCGCTGATCTCGGTCTGGCAATATATCGGCATACCGATGATGCTGATCTACGCGGCGCTGCTCAACATCCCGGACGAGGTGATCGAGGCGGCGGAGCTCGACGGCGTCACCGGCTGGAGCCAGTTCTGGAAGATCAAGCTGCCCCTGATCCTGCCCGCAATCGGCATTGTCTCGATCCTCACCTTCGTCGGCAACTTCAACGCCTTCGACCTGATCTACACGGTGCAGGGAGCGCTCGCCGGACCGGACGGCTCGACCGACATTCTCGGCACGCTGCTCTACCGCACCTTCTTCGGTTTCCAGCTCCAGCTCGGCGACCGTTCGATGGGCGCGACGATCGCAACGGTGATGTTCCTGATCATCCTCGCCGGCGTCTCGCTCTACCTCTTCGTCATCCAGCGCCGCATGCGCCGTTATCAGTTCTGAGGAGGAGCAAGATGTCGAAAGCACGTACCTCCCTCGCCCGCACCGGCGCCGTCCATTTCGCGCTGATCGCCTATACGCTGGTCGCGCTGTTTCCGGTGTTCCTGACGATCTCCAATTCCTTCAAGAGCCGCAATGCCATCTTCCGCGAGCCCTTGGCGGTCCCGACGCCCGAAACTTTCAGCCTGATCGGCTATGAGACGGTGCTGAAACAGGGCGACTTCATCGGCTACTTCCAGAACAGCGTCGTCGTCACGGTCGTCTCGATCGCGCTGGTGCTCATCTTCGGCGCCATGGCCGCCTTCGCGCTTTCCGAATACCGCTTCCGCGGCAATACGCTGATGGGCCTCTATCTGGCGCTCGGCATCATGATCCCGATCCGGCTCGGCACGGTGGCGATTCTGCAGGGCATGGTGGCGACCAACCTCGTCAACACGCTGACGGCGCTGATCCTCGTCTATACGGCGCAGGGCCTTCCGCTCGCGGTCTTCATCCTGTCCGAATTCATGCGCACGGTTTCCGACGACCTGAAGAATGCAGGGCGCATAGACGGGCTTTCCGAGTATGCGATCTTCTTCCGGCTGGTGCTGCCGCTGATACGGCCGGCCATGGCGACGGTCGCCGTCTTCACCATGATCCCGATCTGGAACGACCTCTGGTTCCCGCTGATCCTCGCGCCGGCCGAGTCAACGAAGACGATCACGCTCGGCTCGCAGATCTTCATCGGCCAGTTCGTCACCAACTGGAACGCCGTGCTCTCGGCACTGTCGCTGGCGATCTTCCCGGTGCTCGTCCTCTACGTCATCTTCTCGCGGCAATTGATCCGCGGCATCACGGCAGGAGCAGTCAAATGACCCCTTCCGCAAACCCGGTCCGCGTCCTCGTCGCCGGCCTCGGCAATATGGGCCGCAGCCATGCGCTCGCCTATCACGCCAATCCCGACTTCGCGATTACCGGCCTCGTCAACCGCTCGAAGGTCGAGCTGCCGGAAGCCTTGATCGGCTACGAGAGCCGGCCGTCCTTTCCGGAGGCGCTTCTCGAATTCAGACCGGAACTCTGCTCGATCAACACCTATTCGGACAGCCATGCGGCCTATGCGGTGACCGCCATGGAGGCCGGCTGCCACGTCTTCGTCGAGAAGCCGCTGGCAACCACCGTCGCCGATGCCGAACGCGTGGTCGCCTGCGCCCGCGCCAATGGCCGCAAGCTGATCATCGGCTATATCCTCCGGCACCATCCCTCCTGGATGCGGCTGATCGCCGAGGCGCGCAAGCTCGGGCCGCCCTATGTGTTCCGCATGAACCTGAACCAGCAGTCGAGCGGCGCGACCTGGCTAACGCACAAATCGCTGATGCAGACCACGCCGCCCATCGTCGACTGCGGCGTCCACTACGTCGATGTCATGTGCCAGATCACCGACGCGAAACCCGTCGAGGTCCGCGGTATGGGCTTGAGGCTTTCGGACGAGATCGCCGCCGATATGTACAATTACGGCCACCTGCAGGTCATCTTCGACGACGGTTCGGTCGGCTGGTACGAGGCCGGCTGGGGCCCTATGATCTCCGAGACCGCCTTCTTCGTGAAGGACGTGATCTCTCCGAACGGTTCGGTGTCGATCGTCATGGACCAGAACGCGAAGTCCGACGACATCGACACGCATACGAAGACCGCCGTCATTCGCCTGCACAGTGCCGCGACCGGTCCGGACGGCCGTTTCCTACGACCCGACGAGGACCTGAGGATGAAAGGCGAGCCGGGGCACCAGGAACTCTGCGATCGCGAGCAGGCCTTCGTGCTCAGGGCCATTCGCGAAGACATCAATCTCGACCGGCACATGGACGATGCGGTGCAGTCGCTGAAGATCTGCCTGGCGGCGGACGAAAGCGTGCGCACCGGCGGGCCGGTCAAGCTCTAAACGAAGAGGCGCGACACGTGGGATCATTGCAACTGAAATCCATCCGCAAGGCCTTCGGCGGCCATGAGGTGCTGAAAGGCATCGACCTCGAGGTGAAGGACGGCGAATTCGTCATCTTCGTCGGCCCCTCGGGCTGCGGAAAATCGACCCTCTTGCGGACCATTGCGGGCCTTGAGGACGCGACCTCCGGCAGCGTCCGGATCGACGGCGACGAGGTCGGCCATGTCGCGCCCGCCAAGCGCGGCATCGCCATGGTCTTCCAGTCCTATGCGCTCTATCCGCATCTGACGGTCAAAGACAATATGGGCCTCGGGCTGAAGCAGGCCGGCGTACCGAGAGCCGAGATCGACGAGAAGATCGCCAAAGCCGCCGGCATGCTGTCGCTTGAGCCCTATCTTGCCCGGCGCCCGGCCGAGCTTTCCGGCGGGCAGCGCCAGCGCGTGGCGATCGGCCGCGCGATCGTGCGCGAGCCGAAGCTGTTCCTTTTCGACGAGCCCCTTTCGAACCTCGACGCGGCGCTGCGCGTCAATACACGGCTCGAGATCGCTCGACTGCACCGCAGCCTCAAGGCGACGATGATCTATGTCACCCACGACCAGGTCGAGGCGATGACGCTTGCCGACAAGATCGTCGTTCTGAGCGCCGGCCGCATCGAGCAGGTCGGTTCGCCGATGGAGCTCTACAATCGCCCCGCCAATCTCTTCGTCGCCGGTTTCATCGGCTCACCGCAGATGAACTTCATCGAGGGCGAGCGTTTCGGCGACTCATCGGCGAAGACGGTCGGCATCCGCCCGGAACATATCGGCCTCTCGCGCGAGGGCGGCGACTGGACGGGCAAGGTCGTCCATGTCGAACATCTCGGTGCCGACACCATCGTCTATCTCGAAACCGAAAAGGTCGGACCGCTCACCGTGCGCCTCTTCGGCGAGCACCGCTATGATCCCGACGAAATCGTCCACGCTACCCCGGTGATCGGGGCCATGCACCGCTTCGATGCCGACGGCCGGGTGCTCGGCTCCGGCAGCAGGGGAGGACTTCCTGCCGACGCTTGACTCCGGGGATTGTTTAGACGTGCAAGGCGGCGAGCAATCGCTCCCTTGTCGGCTCGTCGACGAAGGCCGCCTCGATGGCCGTCCTCGTCATCCGGTCGATCTCGCTGTCGTCGAAACCCATCACATGGGCGGCGATCTCGTATTCCTGGGCGAGAGAGGTGTGGAAGAAGGGCGGGTCGTCGGAATTGAGCGTCACGCGAACGCCGGCCTCGAAAAGCGAGCGCAAGGGGTGCGAGGCAAAATCGGGGAAGACGTTAAGGGAGATGTTGGAGCCGGGGCAGACCTCCAGCACCACGCCCTCGTCGGCCAGGCGTTTGACAAGGTCGCCCTCCTCGATCGCTCTGACACCGTGGCTGATGCGCGACGGGCGCACATGGTCGAGCGCATCACGCACGCTGAAGGCGCCGGAAAGTTCGCCGGCGTGAATGGTGAGCCCGAGACCGGCATCGCGCACGATGTCGAAGGCGCGGGCGAATTCGGCGACGCTGTGCATGCGTTCTTCGCCCGCGAGATTAAAGCCCGTGACCAGTGGGTGGCGGCGCATCGCTGCATACTCCGCGGTTCTCACCACCGATTCCGGTCCGAGATGGCGAATGCCGGTGATCAACATGCGCGACTCGATCCCGGTTTTTTCCCGGGCGGCTTCCATGCCGGCCGCCAGCCCCTCGATATAGGCATCGGCACCCAATCCGATCGTGTTGCCGTGATCGGGCGAGACGATGATCTCGCTATAGATCGTCCCGGCTTCGGCAAGTTCCGTCAGGTAGGTCTCGGCGAGAAGCGCATAGTCGCCCTCGGTGCGGAACAGCGAGGCGACGGCGTCGTAGCAGTACACGAAATTGGTGAAATCGTCCCAGACATAGGCCTTTTCGCGAATGATGTCGCCGGTTTCGATCCCGTATTTCCGTGCCTGCCGCAATGCGAGTTCCGGCGGCGTGGCGCCTTCGATATGGCAATGCAGCTCGGCCTTCTTCAGATGTGCAGTCAAATAAGGCTTCTCCCATGTGCGCCCGGCGCGATGCCGAGATGTCTGGCGACGGTTTCGCCGATATGGGCGAAACTGTTGGCGATGCCGAAAGAGCGACTCCTGAGCGACGGCCCGAACATCAGCACGGGCACGCGCTCGCGAGTGTGGTCGGTGCCGCGCCAGGTCGGATCGCAGCCGTGGTCGGCGGTGAGGATCACCATGTCGCCCGGCTTCAGGCGACGATCGAGGTCGGGCAGGCGCGCGTCAAAGGCCTCCAGCGCCGCGGCATAGCCGGGCACATCGCGACGATGGCCGTAGAGCATGTCGAAATCGACGAAATTGGTGAAGACGAGGTCGCCGTCTGCCGCCTCTTCGATCGCCGCGAGGCTCGCATCGAATAGCGCCATATTGCCATTGGCCTTGGTGAGCCTGGTCACACCCTGATGCGCGAAGATATCGCCGATCTTGCCGATCGCATGCACCGTCCGACCGGCCTCCATCAGCCGATCCAGGATCGTCGGTTCCGGCGGCAGCACAGAATAGTCGCGGCGGTTGCCGGTACGGGTGAAATTTCCGGCGTTGTCGCCGACGAAGGGGCGGGCAATCACCCGGCCGATATTGTAGGCGTCGACGAGCCGGCGAACGACCTGGCAGAGCCCGAGGAGCCGCCCTAGACCGAAACTCTGTTCGTGGGCCGCGATCTGGAAGACCGAGTCCGAGGATGTGTAGCAGATCGGCTTGCCCGTCAGCATGTGCTCTTCGCCATGGCGGGCGATGATGTCCGTTCCGGAGGCGTGGCCGTTGCCGAGAATGCCCGCAATATCGCCCTCGCGGCAGATTGCTTCGACGAGTTCGGGGGGGAAGGCATCGCCTTCCGCCGGGAAATAGCCCCAATCGAACTTCACCGGCGTGCCGGCAATCTCCCAGTGGCCGGAGGGGGTATCCTTGCCACGCGAGACCTCGCTTGCCGCGCCATAGACGCCATAGACCCGTTCCGGCACCGGCACGCCGGCCGGAAGCCGCCCGGTCGCGAGCCTGGCGGCATGGACCAGGCCGAGCGCCGACATATTGGGAAGATGCAACGGACCTTCCCGGAGGCCCGCGCGATCGCCGGCGCCGGCAGCGCAGAATTCCGCGATGTGCCCAAACGTGTCGGCACCGAGATCGCCGAAGGCTTCCGCATCCGGCGCACCGCCAATGCCAAAAGAGTCGAGAACAAAGAGAAAAGCACGCGCCATGAGACACCTGGGAGAACGAGCGCGACGACAAACCGCGCCGGCAGAGATAGCGTGCCGGCTCGGCCAATGCAATTGAGCCCGATGGGGGATGCGATGGCTGCGTGGCGTCGGATCAGCAATCCGTGCAGGCTATCGTCGTGCCAAAGCGCTGGCGGTAATAGGCCGTCTTGGAAAGGTCGATCGTGCTTACGGTGCTGTCGAGGTTAGGCGCAAAGAGCAGAAGCTTGTGGGGAAGGACGAGCTCGGTACGCACGACGAAGGCGTTTACGGCATCCATTTCCGCCGGGACGGCGGCCGTGGAATTCGCCGCATAGGGCGTTCCGCCGGCCTGGTCGCGCGACCATACGACCTTTCCGGTCGTCGTTCCGGTGACCTGAATGCCGGTGATCTTCAGCGTGTAGTTCGAGCTTTCATAGGGGGCGAGGATGCTTTCGACAATATTCTTCATGTCGTCGAGAAAGGCTTTGTTCACATCCTGTTCCTGGGAGACGATATCGGCGACGGCGCTCGAGGCGCGCGCGACCTTACGCAGCACGGTGAAGCCGAGCGAGAGCTCGAAGGCGCCGATATAGGTCATGATCAGGAGCGGCGCGACGATCGCGAATTCGACCCCGCCGACGCCGCGCCGGTCGCGAAAGAACCGGGTCAGAGCCTCAAATGAAACGCCGCGGAACGGCAGGGCTCCGAATAGGCGCCGGCTGAACGAAGATCTATCAGACCGTCTCATGGCGTCCTCAATAGTTCTCGTTTCGGAAAGTCGCGGTGGCGACCATCAGGAAATCCCGCGGCATGCTTGTGCCGGCGGGGCGCAGATTGGTGACATAGGGCCGGACGAGATCGGTGATGACCTCCCAGCGATAATAGGCGCGCAACATGGTGAAGCTTGCCGCATCGCCCGGTGCGAACTTAAAGCCGCTGGTGTCGAGATCGGAGGACGAGGAAGAACCGACCCGCGGCACCGCCGCCGGGATCGTTGTCAGGTGCGTGATCTCGCGGACATCGAGGAAGAGCTTCTGCGGCTGGCTGACCTCGGTCGAAGAACAGGTCATCAGGATGGAGATTTCGTCGCAAAAGGCCTGGCGGAACTCCGCCTCGGTCATGTCCGTCGACTTGCCCTGATTGAAGGTGATTTCGCCGGTGCGGATTTTGCGTGCGAGCGTATCGGTCGCGTTCGCCAGCAATTGCTCGCCGGCAAAGGCGACGAATGTCTCGATCGACGCGAAGACGATGAGGAAGAAGGGCAAGGCGAGAATGGCGAATTCGATCGCCGTCGCACCCTTCCTGTCGCCGATGAGTCGAGGAAAGAGACCGCGCCGTGCGCGCTTACGCATGCATGCTTTCGTTTCTGTCGACATTCCGCCGTTCCATCATGTCGCGTGCGTACCGGGGCGGTGGAAAACGCATCTGCATCCGCCGGCATCCTGCGCCTGTGCAATCGATCCGCGCAAGATTAAGCCGCGACTGTTGAAAATTCGTTTGCGGCGACCCGAAGAATTTTAGTGGTTTTGGATTCCTCAATCACTGGTCGAGGCCGCTGCCTCGCGCTCGACGTGGCGCTCGCAATTGGGCGAGCAGGAATAGACGGTGCGCGCGGTCTGCTTGTAGACGCGGAGCGTATTGCCTTCGTCGATCGACACGAGAATGCGCTCGTCGACGATGGCGTTGCCGTCCTGGTCGAGGATGACGAGATTCGTCGTGCCGAAATTGCGCCCCGTCAGCACGATCGTCTTCGCGTCCGCAACGGTCGCATCCGCGACATCGGAATTGCCGATGATCACCTTGCTCACCGGGCGATCCAGTTTCAGAACGCGCGCGTGATCCATATAGACGCGCATCATCTCTTCGGCCGCCTGCGCGCCCGCTGGTGCGGAAACCGCAAGAAATCCGGCGATTGTCAGTGCGAGCGTGGCGGCCTGCCCGGCCGCAAGTGACGTTTTCATGGCGCTTCCCGATGGCGAATGATGGCCCGCATCTTGGCGCCTTTTGGTGAATGAATGGTTACGTTTGCACGGCGCAGTTTACCGCATTCCTTTCCCGGTCATTTACCTAACGAAAAACGGGCATGCGTTAACTGGACGCTAACCGGATTCCTTAAGCCGATGGCAATTGGGCCCTTCTAAATTCAGGGGCATCCGATCAACGGCAACAGTTGGCGGAAGTGCTGACAACAAGTGAAGTTAGGAGAACTCCCATGAAGACCATTTTCGCTCGCCTGCTGAAAGACGAATCCGGTGCAACCGCAATCGAATACGGCCTGATCGCAGCTCTCATCTCCGTCGCTCTGATCGCCGGCGCCACGACGGTCGGCGACAGCCTTGAGAACGTATTCAACGCCATTGGCGGCGAACTGACCGCAGCCGAAACCGCGCTCTAAGTCGTTCGCTCTCGGCTGAGTGAGGGGGTCGATTCAGTCTCTGAAGCGGCCCCTTTTCTCGTCTCGAACTACCATAGCACTGTTGCGCCGCCCGCCCGATTACTTTGGGCGGAAAGCGGCTTCGGAGCGTTGAAATGGCCATTGCTGCTGCTTTCGTTGTATTTCCGTTTTGTCTAGCTCTTGCGGCCGTCACGGACCTCTTGACAATGACAATTCCCAATCGGGTGTCTGCTGTCCTTTTAGGTGCATTTGTCCTTTTAGCGCCCTTGGCCGGCTTCGGAATAGTGCAGATCGGATTTCACATCGCTGCAGCGGTCTTGGTCTTTGCCGTTTGTTTCGCCCTATTCGCTGCGAATGTTATGGGCGGTGGCGACGCCAAGCTTCTTACCGCTAGCGCCGTCTGGTTCGGGCTGAATGCTTCGCTCGTTACATTCCTTATTTACGTCGCGCTCTTTGGGGGTCTGTTGACGCTCTTCATTCTCCTCCTTCGCAGGCAGGAGAACACGATCCTGGCAAGCGGTATCCAGTTTCCTCAGCTGTTGCTGACCGCGAAAAAGATACCCTACGGCGTTGCGATCGCTCTCGGCGGCTTTGCTTCCTACCCGTCGTCGCCGCTGATGCAGGCGGCCTTTGCGCAGCTATCGTAGTTCGCCCGGAAAGAGCGTTGCTCCGCTCGGTTCTATCTGTATTTGTTAACCATCTATATAAGCAGCTCGTTAACCATAATTACACCAATTGCTGATCAATCTGGCCCCTGGGATTTCTAGGGGCTTGGGTAGATCATGAAACCGGTGCGCATCATTATTCTGGCGGTGGCCGTCGGCTCGGCGGCAATGGCCGGGCTGCTCGCGATGAAGCTCACCCGCGGCCGGGCACCGCAAATCGCCGCGCCCGTCATCGAACGGGAGCCGACCATTAATGTGCTCGTTGCCAGCAAGAGCCTGCCCGTGGGTGCACGGCTCGGGGGCGATTCCATCCATTGGATGGCCTGGCCGAAGGAGAGTGTAGCCGAGGGCATGATCACCGAGGAGAACCGGCCGGCGGCGGTCGACGATCTCTCCGGCGCCGTGGTGCGCCTGCCGATCTTCAATGGCGAACCGGTTCGGCCGGAAAAGATCGCCGATTCATCCAGCCGCATCATGTCGTCGCTGCTGCCCGCCGGAAAACGGGCCGTCGCGACCGAGATCACGGTCGCGACCGGGGCCGGCGGCTTCATCCTGCCGAACGACCGGGTCGACGTCATCATGGTGCGCAAGTCCGACGGCAACGGGATCTACCTGACCGAAACGGTGCTCAGCAATGTCCGGGTGCTGGCGATCGACCAGCAGGTGGAGGTGAAGGAAGACGGCTCCAAGTCCGTCCTCGGCACGACGGCGACACTCGAATTGACGCCGGAGCAATCGAAGGTGATGACCGTCGCCCAACAGATGGCCGAGCGCATCTCGCTGGCGCTACGCAGCGTCGCAGATGCCCAGGAAGCCGACACCGGCGCGGCCGACTACCTGCTCAGCGGCGACGGTCAGCCAAGCATCCAGGTCATCAAGTCGGGCTCCATCGTCAAGACCGATGGCGCCATCCAGAACCAAAGATAAGATCGAGTGGGGCGCAACGTGAAACGGGATGGAAACAAATTTCGGGCGTCTGTCGCGGCCTGCCTGTCTTTCTGCCTGGCATTTTCGGGCATAACGCTGCCGACGGCCCCGACGGCGGAAGCCGCGGCCTCCTCGGTTGTCCGGATCGCCGAAAGCGGGCCAGGAGCGAAGAAGAAGATCAATCTCGGCCTCAACAAGGCGGTGGTCGTCGATCTGCCCACGGATGCCCACGACATCCTCGTCGCGGATCCCTTGCTCGCCGACGCCATCACCCGCACGTCGCGGCGGATCTATCTCTTCGGCAAGATGGTCGGCCAGACGAATATCTTCGTCTTCGGTCCGAATGGCGAAGAGATCGTCAGCCTCGAGATTGCCGTCGAGCGCGACGTCGCCGGCCTGGAGGCGAATCTGCGGCGCTTTATTCCGGATTCCGACATCAAGGTGGAGATCGTCTCGGACAACGTGGTTCTGACCGGAACGGTGCGCACACCCCTCGACTCGAACAAGGCAGTGGACCTTGCACGCGCCTTCCTCAAAGGCGGTGAGGCGACAACGCGCAGCATCACCGTTCAGGGGAACAATGGTGACGGCGACATTTTCGCCGAAGCCCGCCAGACATCTCAGATCGTCAATCTGCTGACAATCGAGGGCGAGGACCAGGTGACCCTGAAGGTCACGGTTGCGGAAGTCAGCCGTCAGGTACTGAAGCAGCTTGGGGTCAATGGCAGCGTTTCGGATGGAGAGAGCGGGATCAGCTATCGCAATCCGGCCAATCTCGGCAATACGATCGGCTCGTTCGCCAACGCCATGATCAGGGGCTCAATCGGCGGCACCGCGATATCGACTTACATCAACGCGATGGAACAGGCCGGTGTCATGCGCACTCTTGCAGAACCCAGCCTGACGGCGATCTCGGGCCAGGAAGCGAAGTTCTACGTCGGCGGCGAATTTCGGCTCGCGGGGATACAAGAGGTCTCCGCCGACCAAAACGGGACCACGCTTGAGCGTGAGGTGAATGACGTCGAATATGGTATTCGGTTGAATTTCAAGCCGGTCGTTCTTGGTGCGGGTCGCATCAGCCTGCAGATCGAAACGGACGTGTCGGAGCCGACCTATGAAGGTTCGGTCGTAACCGGCAACAGTTCGGGAAGCAGTGGCTTTGGCATACCCGGAAACACCTTCCTCGGCATCCGCCGGCGTGAAGCCTCGACCAGCGTCGAACTGCCGTCGGGCGGATCCATCGTCATTGCCGGCCTCGTGCAGGACAATATCCGTCAGGCCCTTTCGGGCGTGCCCGGCGCCTCGAAGATTCCGATCCTTGGCACCTTGTTCCGCAGCAAGGATTTTCAACGCAACGAGACGGAACTCGTGATCATAGCCACGCCCTATCTGGTGCGGCCGGTCGCCCGCAGCGCGCTGTCGCGGCCCGACGACAATTTCAGTCCGGCCAACGATCTCGACAGCTTCTTCCTCGGCCGCGTCAACAGGATCTACGGGCGTCCGGAAGGTCAGGCACCCACGGGCCGCTACCACGGCAATGTCGGCTTCATCTACAAATAGGTCGGGACATGAAAAACAAGGACGCAGCACCGTATCGCTTTGAAAGGCCCAAGCCCATGTCCCCGACACGCACGGCCACCCGCCTAGCCGCCTTGGCGATCCTTGCCGGCCTGCTCGCAAGCTGCGGCACGAAGGACAACCAGGCGACCGGCGCCATCCCCGACGACTACCGCACCAGGCACCCGATCGTGCTCGCCGAGACGGAACGCAGCATCGACATTCCGGTCGCTTCCGGCGACCGGCGGCTAACCCAGGGCACGCGTGACGTGATCCGCGGCTTTGCCGCCGGCTATCGCAATGCATCGAGCGGCGTCATCCAGATCATGCTGCCGCGCAGCTCGGCCAACAGCCATGCCGCACAGGTTCTCCGAAAGGACATAAGAGGCATGCTGGCGGCAGCCGGCGTGCCGGCAAACCGGATGATCGAAACGGGCTACGAGGCCGCCGCCACGGGCGACGCCGCGCCCATTCGCCTGAGCTATGTCGCGATCACCGCGCAGACCGGTCCCTGCGGCGAGTGGCCGGAAGATCTGACGCTCAACACCGTTCAGAACCGTAACTATCACAATTTTGGTTGCGCCGCGCAGTCGAATCTCGCCGCTCAGATCGCCAACCCGACGGACCTCCTCGGTCCTCGAGAGATGTCTCCGATCGACGCGGCGCAACGCGGCAAGGTGATTGACACGTGGCGCGGCACAAACTCGCGCACGACCACGATCACGATCAACTAGGCGGCTATCGAGGAACCCGGATGAACGCGATTGAATACAGCATCGACAGCGGAGCCGGGGATTACGCCGACGCGGCGCGGCCCGGCGATTTCGACCAGCTTCGGCCGCTCCCCCGCATTTCGATCCACGCCTTTTGCGAGAGCGAGGCAATGCAGCGCCTCATGGAGCGCTGCGGCCAGGACCGCCGCATGGCGAAGGTCAGCCTGCGCATCACCGGCGGCAGCATCGCCGCCGCCGCGAACATGTTCGCGAGCGTCTCGACGCCGAACCTGATTATCCTGGAGACCGCAACGGAGCCAAGGTCGCTGCTTGCGGAACTGGCGCCGCTGGCGGAGGTCTGCGATCCGAGCACCAAGGTCGTCATCATCGGCCGCCACAACGATATTGCGCTCTATCGCGAACTGATCCGCAACGGCATATCCGAATATATCGTCGCGCCGGTGGCCATGGCGGATATTCTCTCCGCGGTTTCGGCGATCTTCGTCGATCCGGAGGCCGAGCCGGTCGGGCGAAGCCTCGCCTTCATCGGCGCCAAGGGCGGCTGCGGCTCGTCGGTTATCGCGCATAATTGCGCCTGGGGCATTTCCAACCTCTTTTCGACCGAAACCATCCTCGCCGATCTAGACCTGCCTTACGGCACCGCCAATATCGATTTCGACCAGGATCCGCCGCAGGGGATCGCCGAGGCGGTTTCGGCGCCGGAGCGGCTCGACGAGGTGTTTCTCGACCGCCTGCTGACCAAATGTTCCGAGCACCTCTCTATGCTCGCCGCGCCCTCCATGTTGGACCGCGCTTACGATTTCGAGTCCGGCGCCTTCCAGCCGATCCTCGAAATCCTCCAGCGCAGCGCGCCGGTCTCGGTGCTGGACGTTCCGCATGCCTGGTCGGACTGGACCCGTTCGGTGCTTGCCGGGGCCGACGAGGTGGTGATCACCGCCGTCCCGGATCTCGCCAATCTCCGGAACGCGAAAAACCTGCTCGATGCCCTGAAGAAGCTTCGGCCGAACGACAAGGCGCCGCATTTCGTCCTCAACCAGGTGGGCGTGCCCAAGCGGCCGGAGATCGCGCCGAACGAATTCTGCGAATCGCTGGAGGTGGAAGCGGCCGCCATCATCCCCTTCGACGCGGTTCTTTTCGGCAATGCCGCCAATAGCGGGCGCATGATCGCCGAAATCGACAGGAAGGCGCCCGCAGCCGAAACCTTCTCCCAGCTCGCCCACCTCCTGACCGGTCGCGCGACCATCAAGAAAGCGCGCACGGGCAGCCTTGGAAAGGTCCTGGCGAGACTCGGTCGGAAATAGGCATTTCCGCATCACTAAGGATCGATGAAGCAACCGGATTGGAATGATGTTTGGCAAACGCGGAAATGAAGGATTAGGCAAGACGGGCGCGAGCGCTGCCGTGGTTCCGCCGTCGATGCCGGCGGCGGTCATGGAGCGCCCCGCGGCTGCGCCGATTCTGAACGAGCCCGCGGCTCCCGCTGCCCGTCCCCAGCCGCCCGCTCCCGCCGCTCCGCCGGCACGCCGGCGTTCGCCGCGGGCGGAGGATTATTATTCGACGAAGTCGCAGGTCTTCTCCGCACTGATCGACACGATCGACCTGTCGCAGCTCGCCAAGCTCGATACGGAAAGCGCGCGCGAGGAAATCCGCGATATCGTCAACGACATCATCACCATCAAGAATTTCGCGATGTCGATTGCCGAACAGGAGGAACTGCTCGACGACATCTGCAACGACGTGCTCGGCTACGGTCCGCTCGAGCCGCTGCTCGCGCGCGACGACATTGCCGACATCATGGTCAACGGCGCGGGCCAGACCTTCATCGAAGTCGGCGGCAAGGTCGAGGAATCCGACGTCCGCTTTCGCGACAATGCGCAGCTCTTGTCGATCTGCCAGCGCATCGTCAGCCAGGTCGGCCGCCGCGTCGACGAGTCGAGCCCGATTTGCGACGCGCGCCTGCCGGATGGTTCGCGCGTCAACGTCATTGCGCCGCCGCTGGCGATCGACGGCACGGCACTGACGATCCGCAAGTTCAAGAAGGACAAGCTGACGCTGGAGCAGCTCGTCCGCTTCGGCTCGATCACGCCGGAGGGCTCGGTCCTCCTGCAGATCATCGGCCGCGTCCGCTGCAATATCGTCATTTCCGGCGGCACCGGCTCCGGCAAGACGACGCTGCTCAACTGTTTGACGCGCTATATCGACACCGACGAGCGGATCATCACCTGCGAGGACTCGGCCGAACTGCAGCTGCAGCAGCCGCACGTCGTCCGCCTCGAAACCCGCCCGCCGAACATCGAGGGCGAGGGCGAGATCACCATGCGTGATCTCATCAAGAACTGCCTGCGCATGCGCCCGGAACGCATCATCGTCGGCGAAGTGCGCGGACCGGAGGTCTTCGACCTGCTACAAGCGATGAACACCGGTCACGACGGCTCCATGGGAACGATCCACGCCAACACGCCGCGCGAGTGCCTGAGCCGCATGGAATCGATGATCGCCATGGGCGGCTACACGCTGCCGGCCAAGACCGTCCGCGAAATCATCGCGGGATCGGTCGATGTCATCATCCAGGCCTCGCGCCTGCGCGACGGCTCGCGCCGCATCACCCACATCACCGAGGTCACCGGTATGGAAGGCGACGTGATCGTCACCCAGGACCTCATGCGCTACGAGATCGACGGCGAAGACGCCAACGGCCGGATCATCGGCCGCCACGTCTCGACCGGTATCGGCCGCCCGAATTTCTGGGACCGCGCCCGCTACTTCAACGAGGACAAGCGGCTCGCCACCACCCTCGACGCGATGGAAAAGAATTAGTGGCAAGCGGAGCCTGCCACTAAATGAAGGAGAAGGCCAACCGATGTTCGGCATAGACAACACCGTTCTGGCAGTGGCTGTCCTCGTCGCTATCGCGGCGGCGGCGCTTGCCTATGGCGTGCTCTATTCCCGCATCGAGAGCGAGAAAAAGGCAGAAGGACGGCTGCGCCGCGTCAGCGCATCCGAAACCGACCGGGCCAAGGTCAAGGCGGCGCGCGACCGCGTCAATGAAATGTCGAAGCGGCGCAAATCCGTGCAGGATTCGCTGAAGGAGCTCGAAAAGAAGCAGCAGGAAAAATCGGCGAAGGCCGCCCCCTCGATGAAGGGACGGCTGGTGCAGGCCAATCTCACGATTTCGTTGACGCAATTCTACATATTCAGCGCGCTTTTCGGCTTCGTCACCTTCGTCTTCGTGCTCCTGGCCGGCGCTGGTCTGTGGATTGCGCTCGGCGCCGGGCTGATCGCCGCGGCTGGCCTGCCGCGCTGGGTGGTCGGCTTCCTGATCAAGCGCCGCTCGAAGAAGTTCCTCGACGAGTTCCCGAATGCGCTCGACGTCATGGTCCGCTCGATCAAGTCCGGTCTGCCGCTGAACGACGCGTTGCGGCTGATCGCCAGCGACGGGCAGGAGCCGGTGAAGACCGAATTCCGTCGTGTCGTCGAATCGCAGCAGGTGGGCCTCAACGTTCCTGAAGCCTGCGCCCGCATGATCCAGAGCGTTCCGCTGCCGGAGGTGAACTTCTTCGCCATCGTCATAGCCATTCAGGCGCAGGCCGGCGGCAATCTGTCCGAGGCGCTCGGCAACCTCTCCAAGGTGCTGCGCGAGCGCAAGAAGATGAAGGCGAAGGTCGGCGCCCTGTCGATGGAGGCCAAGGCCTCGGCCGCCATCATCGGCGCGCTGCCCTTCATCGTCTCGCTGCTCGTCTACCTGACTTCCCCCGATTACATGATGGTGCTTTTCACCGATCCGCGCGGCCACATCATCATGGGCGCCTCGGCCATATGGATGAGCATCGGCATTTTCGTGATGCGCAACATGATCAATTTCGACATCTGAAAGGCTCTGGCGGTGAACGGCTGGATAGAGACACTGACCGATCCGAACATCATCGTCGCGTTTCTCGTGTCGATGGCCGTACTCGCGACCTTCTACTCGCTCGCCGTTCCCTTCTTCGAGCGTGGGGATCTGACGAAGCGGATGAAGTCGGTCGCCACCGAGCGCGAGCAGATCCGTGCCCGCGAACGCGCCCGCCTGAATGCCGAGGTGTCGGTCGGCAGGACCAGCCTGAGATCGCAGCAAAATACCTCCGTGCGCCAGATCGTCGAGCGGCTGAACCTCAAGAAGGCGCTGGTGGATGAGAACACGGTCAACCGGTTGAAGACGGCCGGCTACCGGTCGCAAAACGCCCTCAATACATTCCTTTTCGCCCGCTTCTGCCTTCCCTTCCTGTTTCTGGTGGCCGCGGTAGTCTATATTTTCGTCCTGGGAAATTTTTCCGAAAAGCCGATGATGATGCGGCTGCTATTCGCCATCGGCTTCGGCTATCTCGGCTTCTACGCGCCGAACATCTTCATCGCCAACGCCATCTCCAAGCGGCAACATTCCATCCGCCGCGCCTGGCCGGACGCACTCGACCTCCTGCTCATCTGCGTGGAATCGGGCGTGTCCATGGAACTCGCCATGCGCCGCGTCGCCGACGAAATCGCCGCTCAGTCGCAGCCGCTCGCGGAAGAGCTGGTGCTGACGACGGCGGAGCTCTCCTTCCTGCCTGATCGCCGCGTCGCGCTGGAAAACCTGGGGATGCGCACGGGGCTCGAGGAGGTGAAATCGGTGATGCAGGCGCTGATCCAGGCCGATCGTTACGGCACGCCCATCGCCCAGGCGCTACGCGTCCTGGCGCAGGAAAGCCGCGACCAGCGCATGACCGCCGCGGAAAAAAAGGCTGCCGCCCTGCCGCCGAAGCTGACGGTGCCGATGATCCTGTTCTTCCTGCCGGTCCTCGTCGCCGTCATCCTCGGCCCCGCGGGCATACAGGTGGCGGATAAGTTCTGAGGCGACGACTTCGGAGGTGGCTGGCCGCGGAATGGTTGATCGCCATCCCAGAGCTTGCGTCTGGATCCTCGGGTCAAGCCCGAGGATGACGCCATGGAGAGGTGGTCGCGAAAGCCTGTAACCGCCTACCAGCGCCCGCTCTCCGCCGAAAGACTGACGACCGCCCTGCAGCAGACCAGGGAAGGCGGCGGCACATTCGCTGTAAAGAGACATTGCCGACGCCCCTCTTTCCGTCATCCTCGGGCTTGACCCGAGGATCCAGGCGCAAGCCTGACGACGACCAGGAGGGGACTGGGCAGTTGCGGCAACTTCCCTGACCATCAGGCGACATATCAGGCGCGCAATGGTCGTAGCACATCGAAGTGGCCCCCCGCACGGACACACAATCGTCAGTTCGTATTCCCATCGTCCGCCTTGGCGAGTTGGTTCCAGGCACCCTTCTGCGACAGCATTGAGCGCAGATAGGCGACATTCGCCTCTGCCTGTTCGGAGGTCAATTCCTGCCTGGCAATCGTTTCCGCTTCCTGGAAGCGGCCCTGAAGGCCGACGGTCAAGGCGAGGTTCTGGCGGACGCTGCTGTCGGCCGCGGGCTGGTCCGAGGCCGAGCGAAGATAGGTCTCCGCCGTCTTCAGATCCTTCGTCAGCAGGTAGGACATGCCGAGATTGGAGAGGACCGACGGCTCGTTGGGCTGAAGGTCCAGCGCCTCGCGATAGCGCAGCCGCGCCTCTGAGGAGCGGCCGAGCTGGTCGAGGATCGCGCCTTCCGCCGACTTCAATTTCCAATCGGGCCGGTCGGGCGTCTGTGCGCGCCTGACCGTCGCCAGCGCCTGTTCCAGCTGTCCTGCCGCCGCCTGCGCCTTGCCATAGGCTCCGAGGACCTCGCGGTCCGTCGGATGATTGATCGCCACCTGCTGCATAACGGCAAGCGCCTGTTCGTTGCGCCCGGTCATGCGCAGCAGATTGGCATAGTTGAGACCCGCGTCGCGATCCTTGGGATTGCGTTCGTAAGCCTCGCCGATGTTTTCCGCCGCTGCCGCAAGTTCGTTGGCGTTCATCGATGCGACCGGCTTCGAAAGCTTCGGAATGGAACCGGTCGTCAGTTCCTTCTTGCCCTGCTGTCCGGCACAGCCTGCAACTGAAAGCGCCAGGATTGCGACGGCCACCCCCAGGGTCAAGCGATGCAGATAGGGGGAGAGGATATGTGGTGTCGTCATCAGTCGGTGCCCCGGACCGCGATGTCGGATCAACCGAATCATCGTGATCGATTCCCAGTGTTTAGAGCGGCTGCGGACCAATGGCCGCTTATGCCTCGCCGCCCTCAATCGCTTCGCACCGGAACTCCAACAACGACGGCGCAACTTTCACTCCAGCAATAATCTGTTAACCCTAACAGAGCGTTAATCGCGACAATCCGTTCATTCAGTCGAGGAAGTCCATGGCCCCCTATCAATTCATCGAACGGCCGTCGCCGTTCAACACCAGCAACGGCAAGACGTTACCGATCTTTGCGGTGACGCCGGCGCATATCGAGACGGGGACCATTGACCCGGTCGCGCTCGACTGGGCGCGCAAGGCCGGGTTCAAGGCGGAGTCCGGCGCTGTGCTTCTCATTCCCTCGGCGGAGGGCCATCTTGGCGGTGCGCTGTTCGGCCTCGGCTCCAATCCCTCGGAAGCGCCGTTCCTGACGGGCAAGCTCGCCCGGGCGCTGCCGGCCGGAAAATGGCATATCGAGACGGCGCCCTTGACCGCCAACCGCCTGGCGCTCGGCTATGGCCTCGGCTCCTATCGCTTCGAGCGCTACAAGAAAGCCAAGGCGGAGGCGCCGACGCTATTGATCCCGGCCGATGCGGACGCTAGCGATATCAAACGGCAGCTCGCCGGCGTCTTCCTGGCGCGCGACCTCATCAATACGCCGACCAACGACCTCGGACCGGAGGCGCTGGAGGCCGCCTTTCGCGCGCTCGCCGGCCATTACAAGGCCGACGTCTCGGTTATATCCGGAGAAGCGCTGCTCACGCAAAATTTCCCGCTGGTGCATACGGTCGGCCGCGCCAGCGCCGAAGCGCCGCGGCTTCTGGAAATGCGCTGGGGCAAGAAGGGCCACAGGAAGGTGACGCTCGTCGGCAAGGGCGTCTGCTTCGATACCGGCGGGCTCGATATCAAGCCGGCCTCCTCGATGCTCCTCATGAAGAAGGACATGGGCGGGGCGGCGAATGTCATGGGTCTGGCGCTGATGATCATGGACGCGAAGCTGAAGGTTGATCTGCGCGTCATCATTCCCGTCGTCGAGAATTCCATCTCGTCCAATGCCTTCCGTCCGGGAGACATCTACAGGAGCCGCAAGGGCCTGACGGTGCAGATCGACAACACCGATGCCGAGGGACGGCTGATCCTGGCCGATGCGCTCGCCTATGCCGACGAGGAAACGTCCGAGCTCATCGTCGACATGGCGACGCTGACGGGTGCGGCCCGCGTCGCGCTCGGCCCCGATTTGCCACCCTTCTTCACTGATGACGAGGAGCTTGCGCAGGATCTCACCGACGCGAGCCTCACGGTCGACGACCCGATCTGGCGCATGCCGCTCCATATGGGCTACGACAAGAACATATCCGCCCGCATAGCGGATCTGACCAACGCCCCCTCGGGCGGCATGGCCGGCTCGATCACGGCGGCTCTCTTCCTCAAGCGCTTCGTCACCCATGCAAAGAGCTGGGTGCATTTCGACATTTTCGGCTGGGCCCAGGCGGAGCGTCCGCATTCGCCCGTCGGCGGAGAAGCCCAGGCAATTCGGGCGCTCTATCACCACATGCGCCGGATCGCGGGGTAGCGCATCGGCCCAAAAATCGGACCCGATTTTCGGAAAGCACGATGCGTAGAATCAAAGACCTACAGCGTCCTGGTGCGTCCTGAAGGCTCCTAAAGACGCACGCTCTGTAGGAGAGGACGCCACGCGCGGCGGCCGCTGGCGGCTACGGCCCTATTTCGTTTCGCCGCTCGAGGAAACGGGAGTGCTCGAAGACGAAGATGACGACAAGCGCCATGACGAAGGGAATGAGCAGGTAGAGCAGCCGGAAGATCGCAAGCGCGGCGAGCACATCGGCTGGGTCGACCTCGGGCAGCGCGGCGATGAAGACCAGCTCGAGCACGCCGAGGCCGCCCGGCGCATGCGAGAGCAGGGCCGCCGAGAAGGAGGCGAGGAATATTCCGAGAACGACGACATAGCCCGGATTCGCGGCCTCGGGCAGCGCGAAATAGATGATCCCCGCGGCGCCGAGAAGTTCGACCGGAGCGATGATCAATTGCCTCGCGACGATCGAAGGCCGGGGATATTGCAGCTGGAACCAGCGCGTGCGCAGCGGCCGCAATCCGATGAGGCTGCCAAGCACGTAGAGGCCGATGAGCGCAAGGATGAGGATGCCCGTGGTCAGCGACATCTCGACCGGCAGGAACTCCGCGAAACGCTCGATGATGTTGGGTCTCATCAGCAGCACGATCGCCGACAGCATCAGCGTGCCGAGTGCGAAGGTAAACGAGCAGAAGGCGACGAGCACTCCGACTTCCCCAGGCGTCAGTCCCTTCGACCGATAGGCCCGGTAGCGCACCACCGCCCCGGAAAACACCGATGCACCGAGATTATGCGACAGCGCGTAGGTCGTGAACGAGCAGACCGTAATGAACCAGAGGGAGATGCGGTGGCCGAGATGGTCGAGTGCCAGCCGGTCATAGGCGGCTAGCGCCGCATAGGCGATCAGAGTCGACCCGATCGCGAGCAGCCAGCTCCGCATGGTAATGGCCTGGAAGCTCGCGATGAACTCTTCGAGGGAGAGGCCGCGAAGTTCGTGATAGAGCGCGTTTACCGACAGGAGAATCGCCGCCAGCCCGACCACGGGCCAGAAATATTTCTGCACCCGCCTCATACCGGCGTCGGTTCATGGGCCGGTTCAAAGAAGGCAGGCGCGGCCATGGCGAGGCCGGAACCGCCATGTTCGCGCTGCACAGTGAGAGGATTGCGCCCGGAGCGCGTTTTTTCGGTCGCCCTTGCCAATAGTCCGGTACCCATTCTTGCCTGTTTTGCAAAAAGGGAAGCATCCCACAGCCGGCAGGTCAAGCAGCGATCACTCTATAGCGTGATCGCGACATAAGTTGGCCCACAGCAAGTGCGCTGCGACCGTTGTGCGTCTGATAAGACGTGCGGCGCTGTTGGACGCGCGGCTCACGCCGCCAGCGCGTCCAGGATGCGGATCCAGGAGCGGATGCCCTTGTGGAAAGATGCGAGCTCGTATTTCTCGTTCGGCGAGTGAATACGGTCGTCGGCAAGGGCGAAGCCGACGAGCAGCGATTCCATGCCGAGCATGCTCTGGAAATCGCCGACGATCGGGATCGATCCGCCCATGCCGATGACGACGGCAGGCTTCGGCCATTCCTCCGAAAGCGCGGCCTTGGCGGTATTGAGCAGCGCCGAATCGTACGGCAGGTGAATCGCCGGCGAAGCGCCGTGCGGGTGGAACTCGACCGAGCAGTCCGCCGGAATTCTGGAGCGGACATAGGCGCGGAAGCTCTCTCGGATCTTCACCGGATCCTGGTGGCCGACGAGACGAAACGAGACCTTGGCGGAGGCCTGAGCCGCAATCACCGTTTTGAAGCCATCGCCGGTATAGCCTCCGACGATTCCGTTGACCTCCGCCGTCGGCCGTGCCCAGGTCAGTTCGAGCACCGATCGGCCATTTTCGCCGGAGGGAATGGAAAGGCCGACCTCGCCGAGGAGCTTTTCCGCTGCACTCTCGAGTTCCTCCCAGGTCGCCTTGACCTCGGTGGGCGTTTCCTCGACCCCTTCGTAGAAATCGTCGAGCGTGACGCGGCCGGTCTCGTCGTGCAGCCCGGCCACGATCTCGGCCAGGATATGGATCGGGTTTGCCGCCGCGCCGCCGTAGAGGCCGGAATGCAGATCGCGATCCGCCGCCCTCACGATGATCTCCTCGCCGACAAGGCCGCGCAGGCCCGCCGAGATCGCCGGCGTTTCGCGGTCCCACATGCCCGTATCGCAGATCAGCGCGTAGTCCGCCTTGAGTTCGTCGGCATTGGCCTCGAGGAAGGGCTTGAGCGAGGGTGAGCCGGATTCCTCTTCGCCCTCGAAGAGAATGGTGATTCGGCAGGGAAGCGCCCCTCTGGTCTCCTTATAGGCGCGCAGCGCCTCGACGAAGGTCATCAACTGCCCCTTGTCGTCGGACGTGCCCCGGCCGGTAATGACCTTTCGGCCGGGCTCCACTTCCTTGAGCCCGGGCTCGAAGGGCGGCGCTTCCCAAAGCTCCAGCGGATCGACCGGCTGCACGTCGTAATGGCCGTAGAAGAGCAGATGCGGGGCGCCCGACCCCTCGCCGGGGTGGTGGCCTACCACCATCGGATGGCCGGGCGTGTCGCGCACGGACGCGTCGAAGCCGAGCGCCTGCAGCTCGCGAGCCAGCCATTCGGCCGCCTTGCTGCATTCGATGTTGTAGGCGGGATCGGTGGAGATGGACTTCATGCGGAGGAGGTCGAAGAGGCGTTCGAGGCTTTTCGGGAGGTTTGCGTCGGCGCGGTCGAGAACCGGGGTGATATCTGCCATCATGCGAATCCTTGCGTGGGTGTCGCGGCGAACCTAGCGCATCGGCCGGAAAAGCGGAACCGCCTTTTCGGCAAGTACGAAGCGCAAATTCAAGGACTTACAGCGGGCAAAGGCGGCCTCAGGAGGCGCCGTTGCCGCGCGGCGAATTGGCGAGCGCCATGCGCATATATTCGAGCATGAGCTCCTTCTCGAACCGGCGGAAGCCGGAGAGCAGCGACTGCTCCGCTGCGGCGGCCGCTTCCTTCGCGGCCGCCTCGATATCGCGGGCGCGGTCGGTTAGGAAGATCTGCTGGGAGCGCCGGTCGCTCGGGTGCTTACGGCGGACGATGAGGCCGTCGCGCTCCATGCGGGCGAGCGTGTTGGCCATGGTCGCCTGTTCCACGTCGATCCGCTCGAGCAGCTGCTTCTGCGTCAGGCCGTCCTCGGCCCATAATTCGAGCAGAATGGGAAACTGCCCCGGGGCGAAGCCAAGCTTCTGCCCTCGCTCCTGCAGCGCGCGGGAGAAGCTCTTCGCCAGCAGGCTGGCCAGATAGCTCGCAGATTCCATACGATTGAAGGCCATGCCTATGCGTACGCGCGAACGCAGGCGAAGACAAGTTACAAAGAGGCAAGCATCCGCCCCTACGCGCCCCCTTCTTTTCAGCCGCGCCAGGTCGCTATAGGTCATTGTTCCTATGCCGATCAGCGGCCGAGTGAATGCAAAACGCGCAGGCGTCGCGCAGCACCCCGAAACGAAAACCGCCACGGCGCGGAGGCGGCACCGTGGCGGCTCTGTGAAAGCGGGACAAAGGCCCGGAGAGGGGGATTAGGCCTTTGTCCACATCTGGTGCGGGCGGGGGACAGGCCAATCACCAGACGACGGCATTGCGTGCCGATGTCGATGATTTGAGGATTCAAATATGGCTTTTCAAGGATTGTCCGACTGAATCGCGCATTACAAATGCGTAACGTTTGCGTGAGAGCCGCTACGCAGATCGCCGACTGCCATGCGCCGGGAAATCGGCATTGTCGAGAGTGGCTTCCAGCAAAACCGCAATGGACCTTTCTGTCCCCCCGCGCTATCCATGCCGCATGAAAAACGGTGACCATCTCTTCCTCGTCGACGGCTCGGGCTTCATCTTCCGGGCGTTCCACGCCATCCCGCCGCTCAACCGCAAGTCGGACGGCCTGCCCGTCAATGCGGTGGCCGGCTTCTGCAACATGCTGTGGAAGCTCCTGACGGATGCGCGCGACACCTCCGTCGGCGTGACGCCGACGCATTTCGCGGTGATCTTCGACTATTCCTCGAAGACATTCCGCAACGTCCTTTACGACCAGTACAAGGCGAACCGCACCGCGCCGCCGGAAGACCTGATTCCGCAATTCGGACTGATTCGCCACGCCACCCGTGCATTCGACCTGCCCTGCATTGAAAAGGAAGGCTATGAGGCGGACGATCTGATCGCCACCTATGCGCGCCTCGCCGAGGAGGCGGGTGCCGACGTCACCATCATCTCCTCGGACAAGGACCTCATGCAACTCGTGACGCCGAAGGTGGCGATGTACGACAGCATGAAGGACAAGCAGATCACCATTGCCGATGTCATCGAGAAATGGGGCGTGCCGCCGGAGAAGATGATCGATTTACAGGCGATGACCGGCGATTCGACAGACAACGTGCCTGGCATCCCCGGCATCGGACCTAAAACGGCGGCCCAGCTGTTGGAGGAGTATGGCGATCTCGACACGCTGCTTGCCCGTGCCGGCGAGATCAAGCAGCAGAAGCGGCGCGAGTCGATTATCGCCAATGCCGATATGGCGCGGCTCTCGCGCGAGCTCGTCACCTTGAAGAAGGACACGCCGCTCGACGTCGCGCTCGACGATCTCAGGCTCGATTCGCAGGACGGTCCGAAGCTCATCGCCTTTCTCAAGGCGATGGAGTTCAACACGCTGACGCGCCGCGTCGCGGCCGCGACCGATACGGATGCGGAGGCGATCGAAGCGGCTCACGTGCCGGTCGAGTGGGGCGCTGAGGCGCATGGTCCGGATCTCGACGCCGGCGAGGCCGCCGGCCCGCCGCCGTCACCCAAATCGTCGAGTGCCGTCCCGCCGCGCGGAGACGCGGCAAAGGCGGCTGTTTCGTTTACCACCGGCAGGGGCGACGTCGATGCCACGGGAGCGACGCCGCAGGGGCTGGCGCAGGCACGCGCCGACGCCTTCGCAAAGGCACCCTTCGACCACGCCAGCTATGTGACGATCCGCGATCTCGATACCCTCGACCGCTGGATTTCCGCTGCACGCGAGGCGGGGCTTGTCGGCTTCGACACGGAAACGACTTCGCTCGATCCGATGCGGGCCGATCTCGTCGGCTTTTCGCTGGCGATCGCCAATTACGGCGACGGCCCTTCCGGTGGGAAGATCCGTGCGGCCTATGTGCCGCTCATACACAAGAGCGGCGTCGGTGATCTGCTGGGCGGCGGTCTCGTCGAAAACCAGGTGCCGGCGAATGAAGCATTGAGCCGGCTAAAGACTATCCTCGAGGACCCTTCTGTCCTCAAGGTGGCGCAGAATCTCAAATATGATTACCTCGTCATGAAGCGGTACGGCATAGCCGTCGAGAGCTTCGATGACACGATGCTGATGTCGTATGTGCTCGATGCCGGCAACGGCACGCACGGGATGGATTCGCTTTCGGAACGCTGGCTCGGCCACACGCCGATCGTCTACAAGGACATTGCCGGCAGCGGCAAGGCTGCCGTGAGCTTCGATTACATCGACATCGACAAGGCGACGGCCTATGCGGCGGAGGATGCGGACGTCACATTGAGACTTTGGCACGTGCTCAAGCCGCGGCTTGCCGCCAAGGGCCTTACGCGCGTCTATGAGCGGCTCGAAAGACCACTCGTCGCGGTTCTCGCCCGGATGGAGGAGCGCGGCATCACCGTGGACCGCCAAATCCTCTCGCGCCTTTCGGGAGAGCTGGCGCAGGGGGCGGCCGCGCTCGAGGACGAGATCTATCAGCTGGCGGGTGAAAGCTTCACCATCGGCTCACCGAAGCAGCTGGGCGACATCCTGTTCGGCAAGATGGGCCTGCCTGGCGGCTCAAAGACCAGGACGGGCCAATGGTCGACCTCCGCCCAGGTGCTCGAGGATCTGGCCGCGACCGGCCACGACCTGCCGCGCAAGATCGTTGACTGGCGGCAACTCACCAAGCTCAAATCGACCTATACGGACGCGCTTCCGGGCTTCGTGCATCCCGAAACGAAGCGGGTCCACACCTGCTATGCGCTGGCCGCGACGACGACCGGTCGTCTATCCTCCTCGGAGCCGAACCTGCAGAACATTCCGGTGAGGACTGCCGAGGGGCGCCGCATCCGCACGGCCTTCGTCGCGACACCGGGGCATAAGCTGGTCTCCGCGGACTACAGCCAGATCGAACTTCGGGTGCTTGCGCATGTGGCGAACATCCCGCAGTTGCGCCAGGCCTTCGCCGACGGGGTCGACATCCATGCGATGACCGCCTCCGAAATGTTCGGCGTTCCGGTCGAAGGCATGCCGAGCGAGATCCGCCGCCGCGCCAAGGCGATCAATTTCGGCATCATCTACGGCATTTCCGCCTTCGGCCTCGCAAACCAGCTGTCGATCGAGCGCTCGGAAGCAGGCGATTACATCAAACGATACTTCGAGCGTTTCCCCGGCATCCGCGACTATATGGAGAGCACCAAGGCCTTCGCCCGCGAGCACGGCTATGTGGAAACGATCTTCGGGCGCCGGGCCCATTATCCGGATATTCGCTCCTCCAATCCCTCGATGCGCGCCTTCAATGAGCGTGCGGCGATCAATGCCCCGATCCAGGGATCGGCCGCCGACGTCATCCGCCGGGCCATGGTCAAGATGGAGCCGGCGCTCGACGAAGCGAAGCTCTCCGCCCGCATGCTGCTTCAGGTTCACGACGAGCTGATCTTCGAAGTGGAAGAGGGCGAGATCGAGCGCACCATTCCCGTGATCGTCTCGGTGATGGAGAATGCCGCGATGCCGGCGCTCAGCATGAAGGTGCCGCTGAAGGTCGACGCGCGCGCGGCGCACAACTGGGATGAGGCGCACTAAGCAGGGCCTTCGCAACGGAAGGCCCCAGGTAAATCTGACCTCGAAGCTTCGGAACAAGGCACGGCACCTGGTGGTTACCTTGGAAGAACGCGCCGGACCGACGTTGGAGCCGCCGGAAAAAGGTTTGGGCGGGGCCCGGGCAAGATTGTCGGGAGGCGATTTCAGGCGGGCGGGATTGTCCGCACGACCGAAATTGAGTGCCGGAGACCCCGCAAATGGAGCGGAAGGTTGACGAGAATCACCCGCTACGCGACACTAGGGTGCTGATCGCGGAAGACGAGATCCTGATCGCGCTCGACCTCGAAGCGGCCTTTCGTGATGCCGGGGCCGAGGTCGTCGGCCCCTTCATGACGCTTACCGAGGCCTTGACCGCGGCCGAGAGCGAACGGGTTTCCATTGCGATCCTGGATATCCGCCTCGGCACGGCAACGACCGAAGCGGTCAGCGACCTGCTCACCAAACGCGGCATCCCCTTCCTTTTCTACAGTGGACAAAGGCTGACGCCCGAGATGCAAAGGAAGTGCGGCGACGCCGTGCTGATCGACAAACCGGCGAAGCAGGAGGACCTGGTGGGCGCGGCGGTCGGGATCCTCGCCGCGTGAGCTTTTCGGGCGTCGTACGCGGCAATCACGCGGTTTCATAACAGCGCCGCGTGTCTCTCCAGATGCGCAAAGTTCGCTGAAACTCTTTGGATCTGCGCCTCGAGCTTTCCGAAAGCCGGTTCCGTCCAGGCCGATGCGCTATGGCACTTCCTGTTCGCTGCCTTCGGTCGAGGATGGCGGCCGGGCTGCGGCGGCTTCCCGCCTGAAGCCTGAAAACAGGCGCTGAAGCGTCTCGTGCCCCTCAGCCACCAGGTCGAAGCTGCGGCCGAAGAGCAGCCAATCGGTGCACAGTCCCATCATCATCCAGTGCAGCGCGCGCACGGCGGAGGCGGGTGTCCAGCGGTCCTGCAACTGCCCTCTCTCCCAGGCCCGGGAGAAGGCGAGTTCGAGCATGGCATTGTGCCGTTCGTCGATTTCCCTTTGCTTTGCCAGCACGGCCGACATGGCATGGTCGTAGTCGCAGCGGAGCATGATAGAAAGGATGCGCTGTCGCTGCTCGTCCCTGGCGAGCGTCTCCAGCCAGTCGCCGGTCGCCCCCTCGACGATGGCCAGCGTGTCGAAGGCTTCGGTCTCGATGTCGCGCGCGATCATGTCCTCATGCGGCAGCGGCACCGCTTCGTAGAGCGCCAGGAAGAGGTCCGTCTTGTTGGCGAAGTGCCAGTAGATGGCGCCGCGCGTGACCCCCGCTTCGCTCGCCACTTCCTCGAGCGTCGTGTTGGAAACGCCCTTTTCATAGAAAATGTGCTCGGCGGCGTTCAGGATCTTCTTTCGTGTCGCCTCGGCATCGGCCTTGGTTCGGCGCATGGCAGTCTCCTTGCTACTGCAAGTCCGCCTAAACCGTGCGCGATTCAAGGTCAAATATGCAGCCAGTCATAGTGCTGCGCGTCTGACAAGACGCGCGGCACCGCAAAGCGACCCGCCGGCGAGGCGGGCCGCGATCATGCTTCATTCGGCGGGGCTTATGGTCCCGATCTCGGGCGCCTCGTCCGTGGCCTTCCTTCGCCCGAATATCTTCATGACGAACACGAAGAAGACCGGCACGAAGAAGATCGCCAGCACCGTTGCCGAAATCATACCACCCATGACGCCGGTACCGATGGCGCGCTGGCTGGCAGAGCTTGCGCCCGTCGCGATCGCCAACGGCACCACGCCGAGCGTGAAGGCGAGCGAGGTCATCAGGATGGGGCGGAAGCGCAGGTGCACCGCCTCCAGGGTGGCGTCGATCAGCGACCTGCCCTGATCCCTGAGTTCCTTTGCGAACTCGATGATCAGGATGGCGTTCTTCGCCGAGAGGCCGATGATCGCGATCAGGCCGACCTTGAAGTAGACGTCGTTCGGCATGTCGCGCATTGTTACCGCCAGCACCGCACCGATGACGCCAAGCGGCACGACCATGATCACCGAGACCGGGATCGACCAGCTCTCGTAGAGCGCCGCCAGGCACAGGAAGACGAGCAGACAGGAGAGCGCAATCAGCAGCGGCGCCTGGGAGCCCGACTGGATCTCCTGCAGCGATTGCCCGGTCCACTCATAGCCGAAGCCCGCCGGCAGCTCGCCGGCCAGCCGTTCCATTTCGGCGATGGCATCGCCGGAGGAGTAGCCGGGCGCCGCATTGCCGCTGATGCGGACGGCGGGATAGCCGTTATAGCCGACGGTCTGCGTCGGTGCCTTGATCCATTCGACCGTCGCGAAGGCGGAGAGCGGAACCATGCCGCCGTTCGAATTGCGGACATTGAGGTTCAGGAGGTCCGCCGTCTGCATGCGCTTGTTCTCGTCCGCCTGCACCGTCACGCGTTGCATGCGGCCGGCATTCGGGAAGTCGTTGACATAGGAGGAGCCGAGATTGGTCGAGATCGTCGAGTTGATGTCGGCAAAGGTCACCCCGAAGGCGTTGGCCTTCTCGCGGTCGATGGTGACGCTCACCTGCGCGGCATCGGGCATGCCCTCGAAGCGAACGCCGGTCACGATCTTGCTCTGTGCAGCAAGCCCGAGAAGCTGGTCGCGCGCTTCCGCAAGCGCCGTTTCGCCGAGGCCGGCACGATCCTGCAGGCGGAAGGAAAATCCGCCGGTGGTGCCGAGGCCCTGAATCGCGGGCGGTGACAGCGCGAAGCTGATCGCGTCCTTGATCTGACTCATCGCCATCGTTGCGCGGCCGGCGATCGCCTGGGCGGAATTGTCGGCGTCACGCTCGTTCCAGTCCTTCAGCGTCACGAAGGCAAGCCCCGCATTCTGGCCGGTGCCGAAGAAGGAGAAGCCGTTGATGGCGACGATGCGGTCGACCGCCGGCTCCTGGCCGAAGATCGTCTCCGCCTGCTCGATCACTTCCGTCGTGCGGTTGCCGGTCGCTTCCGAGGGCAATTGCATCATGACGATGACATAGCCCTGGTCCTCGTCCGGCAGGAAGGAGGAGGGCAGTTGCAGGAAGGCCCAGCCGAGGCCCGCAAGCAGGGCCAGATAGACGAGCATCAGGCGGCCGGTGCGGGTGACGAGGCCGCCGACGACGCGCGTATAGCCGCGAGAGGACCGGTCGAAGCCGCGATTGAACCAGCCGAAGAAGCCCCGTTTGGCGTGGTGATGGCCCCTCGGCACCTGCCTCAGGAAGCTTGCGCAGAGCGCCGGCGTCAATGACAGCGCGAGCAGCGCCGAGAACAGGATCGAGACCACCATGGTCAGGCTGAACTGGCGGTAGATGACGCCGACGGCACCCGGGAAAAAGGCCATCGGGATGAACACCGAGGCGAGCACCAGCGTGATGCCGATGACCGCGCCGGTGATCTGCCTCATCGCCTTGCGGGTCGCCTCTTTCGGCGTCAGCCCTTCTTCCGACATGATCCGCTCGACATTCTCGACGACGATGATGGCATCATCGACGAGGATGCCAATCGCCAGCACCATGCCGAACATCGTCAGCACGTTGATCGAGAAGCCCATCGCCAGCATCACTGCGCAGGTGCCGAGAAGGGCGATCGGCACGACCAGGGTCGGGATGATGGTGTAGCGGATATTCTGAAGGAACAGGAGCATAACCAGGAAGACGAGCGCGACGGCTTCGACGAGCGTCTCGACCACCTTCTCGATCGAAACCTTGACGAAAGGCGAGGTGTCGTAGGGAATGGAATATTCGAGACCCGCCGGAAAGAATTCGGCAAGCTCATCCATGCGCGCCTTGACCGCCGCCGAGGTCGACATCGCATTGGCGCTCGGCGAGAGCTGCACGGCGATCGCGGCGGAGGGTTTGCCGTTGAGACGGGTGGAGAAGGAATAGCTCTCGCCGCCGATCTCGATGCGGGCGACGTCGCGCAGGCGCACGGCCGAGCCGTCGGCATTCGCCCTCAGCACGATCGCGCCGAATTCCTCAGGGGTCGAAAGCTGCCCCTTGATAACCACGGGGGCGCTGATCTGCTGGGTGATCGGGTTCGGCTGGGCACCGATCGAGCCGGAGGCGATCTGGGCGTTCTGCGCCTGGATCGCGGCGGTCACATCGGCGGCGGTCAGGTTGAGCCCGAGCATTTTGTCCGGATCGAGCCAGATGCGCATCGAGCGTTCGGTCGCGAAGAGCTGGGCGCGGCCGACGCCCGGCACGCGCTGGATTTCACTGAGGACGTTGCGGCTCAGATAGTCGCCGAGACCGATCGCATCCATCGACCCGTCGGTCGAGGTGAGCGAGACGATCAGCAGGAAGCCGGAACCGGCCTCATCCACCTGCACGCCCTGCTGCCGGACCGAATCGGGCAGGCGCGGCTCGACGCGCTGCACGCGGTTCTGGATGTCGACCGAGGCCTGGCTGGGGTCGGTGCCGGGTGCAAATGTGGCGTTGATCTCGACCGAGCCCGAAGCGCTCGAGGTCGATTCAAAATACATAAGCCCTTCGATGCCGTTGAGCTCGTTCTCAATGAGCCGCGTGACACTCTGATAGGTGTCCTGCGACGAGGCACCGGGGTAGCTGGCATTGATCGATATCTGCGGCGGGGCGACGTTCGGATATTGCGACACCGGCAAGAGCGGCAGGGCGATGATGCCGGCGACCATGATGAAGATCGCCACCACCCAGGCAAAGATCGGCCTGTCTATGAAGAAGCTGGGCATTGGCGGTTCTCACTTCACTTCGGTGGCGGAGTCTTCGCCGGCGCCGGTCCAGGCAGTCTGCTCCTTGTCTGGCTTCGCGTTCGGATCCCATGCGGAGGGTTCGACCGGCGCGCCGGGCCCGACCTTCTGGAAGCCCTCGACCATAACCTTCTCACCGGCCTTGAGGCCGGAAGTCACCTGCCAGCGGCTGCCGACCGTCCGTCCCAGCGTGACGTTGCGGAACTCGACTTTTTTCTCAGGCGTCACGATATAGACCTGCGACTGCCCGGCATTGTTGCGCTGCACCGCCTGTTGCGGAACTGTGATGGCGTTCTTCTCCAACCCCTGCTCGATCTCAACGCGCACATACATGCCCGGAAGCAGGTCGCCGTCGGGATTAGGGAATTCGCCGCGCAGCGTCACCTGACCCGTCGTGGCATCGACGGCCGCCTCGGAGAAGAGCAGCCTTCCCTTGTGGGCATAGCGCGTGCCGTCGTCGAGGATCAATTGCACCTGCGCCTCATTGTCGGCGCTGATCAACTGCCCGTCCTCCAGCGCCTTGCGCAGGCGGATGAGGTCCGTCGCCGATTGCGTGAAGTCGGCATAGATCGGGTCGATCTGCTGGATTGTCGCGAGATTGTCGGAGCCGTTGGCGCTGACAAGCGCGCCCTCGGTGATCAGCGCCCGGCCGATGCGGCCGCTGATCGGCGCGGTGACATTGGCGTATTCGAGGTTGAGCTTCGCCTCCGCCAGTCCGGCCTCCGCAATGCCGACATCGGCCTCGGCCTGGGCGAGTGCGGCGACGGCATCGTCATACTGCTGGACCGCCGTCACCTGCGCCTCCTTCAGCCGCGCCTGCCGCTCGGCCGTCTGCCGGGCCTGGTCGCGCACGGCGACGGCCCGCTTCAGCGTCGCCTCGGCGCTGTCGACCCTGACCTGGAAGGGGGCCGGGTCGATCCGGTAGAGCACGTCGCCCTCCGTCACCATGGAGCCCTGCTGGAACACCCGCTCGACGAGGATGCCGGACACCCGCGGTCGCACTTCGGCAATGCGTGTCGGCGTGATGCGGCCCGGAAGCTCATTGGTGATCGGCAGGGGTTCCGCAGCCGTGGTGAAGACGGCGACCTGCGCCGGAGGAAAGGCAGGAGCTGCCGCCTGCTGTTCTTCGCTCTTCTGGCACCCGGCGAGAAAAATCATGCTTGCCAGCGAGGCGGCCAGTATCGGTCTATTGATATGCATCGCTATATCCATAGGAAAGGACCGCCTGCAGCCACTGCCTTGGCTGCGCGGTCAGAAGGGGACGAGAAGCGGGACCGGCATCCGGGAGGAAGATACCGGAAAGCTAATATACATACATCAGTGTATGTTAATTTCTACCGCAGCGCAACAGCGCTCCCCGGTCACCCGGAATGGGCGAGAAAAGCGAAGCGCCGCAAAGACTTCGCCGCTCCGGATCCGCTGCGATCACGCAGGTGTGATCGGAATCGAAGGGCAAGTTGGATGCAGACGCCAGCCGCAATTGCGCCGGCATTCTCTCGTCCCGCCTGCGCAAGGCTATCCGGCGAGAGGCGACCGCAGGCAGGATGAGAAGCATTCCGCAGGCAAGTGCGAGCAATGCTCTTGCGACCTCCGGTCATTCCATGGAAAAGAGGCGTAGATACTATCTTTCGCGGGAAGGTGAGCCATGGACGGCGTAACAGTGATCGATCATCCGCTGGTGCAGCATAAGTTGACCATCATGCGCAAGAAGGAGACGTCGACCGCTGGCTTCCGCCGGCTGCTGAAGGAAATCTCGACCCTCCTCTGCTACGAGGTCACGCGCGATCTGGAGCTGACCATCGAGCGGATCGAGACGCCGCTCACGGAAACCGACTCGCCGGTGCTCGAAGGCAAGAAGCTGGTCTTCGCCTCGATCTTGCGTGCAGGCAACGGCCTGCTCGAAGGCATGCTCGAACTCGTACCCTCCGCGCGCGTCTCGCATATCGGTGTCTATCGCGACCATGAGACGCTGCAGCCGGTCGAATATTATTTCAAGGCACCGGAAAGCCTCAACGAACGTCTCGTCATCGTCGTCGATCCGATGCTTGCGACCGGCAATTCTTCGATCGCGGCAATCGACAAGCTCAAGGAACGCGGCGCGAAAAATATCCGCTTCCTCTGCCTGCTCGCGGCACCGGAAGGGATCCGCAATTTCCAGGCGTCACATCCGGACGTGCCGATATTCACTGCGTCGATCGACAGCCACCTGAACGAAAAGGGTTACATCGTGCCCGGGCTCGGCGATGCAGGCGACCGCATGTACGGCACGAAGTAGGCTTTCCTTAACCAGACAGCAAGAACAGACGACCGCCGCCGGTTGTCCGGCGGCTCTTTTGTGCGATTGTTAAATGATCCGCTGACATGCTCGGGCGCGCCTTACGCGCGACGGAAACTGACATGATCACGCGCCTCCTCGCTTTTGCCGGTGGACTTGCCGCCCTTGCCCTGGTTGTCCCAGAGCTTGCCTCCAACTATCTCGGCCGCTCGGAAGACACTGCCGCCGCGCCTCGGACCTCCAGCCCGACGCCGGCAATGGCGAGCTACGCAGGCAGCAAGGGCGTCGTGCTCGAGGCCGATCGCTCCGGCCATTTCGTCGGCACCTTCCGCATCAACGGGCGTTCGGAAACAGGGCTGGTCGATACCGGCGCCAGCGTGATCGCCATCAACAGCTCAGCTGCCCGCCGCTTCGGCATCGCCGTGGGGAGCCTTTCGTTCAAAGGACGGGCGCAGACGGCGAACGGCGTCGTTGAAGCGGCCCGTGTCCGCCTCGACCGCGTCGAGATCGGCGGCATTTCACTAAGGGATGTCGACGCCATGGTGCTGCCGGACAAGGCGCTTTCGGGCACGCTCGTCGGCATGTCGTTCCTCAGCCGCCTCTCCTCCTACCGCGTCGAAAATGGCGCGCTGCACCTCGTCAAGTGATTCTCGACCGGACGACCTGACGCGGTTCTGGCTTCTCGTCGGAGATCGTGTACAGGCTGGCGATCCGTTCCCGCATCGCCTCGGCCTGCGTCCTGTCGGCGGCGTGCACGAGGGCAATCGGCTGGCCTTTTTCAACCTCGGTCCCGAGCGGCGCCAGCCGCGACAGACCAACCCGGCGATCGATCGGATCATCCGGGCGCGTGCGCCCGCCGCCGAGCCCGATCACGGCCATGCCGAGTTCGCGGGTCTCGCAGCGTGCCAGGTAGCCGTCACGGCCGGCCGGCACCGGCACGACAGCCGGCGCCTTCTCAAGATAGGCTTGGGATCGATCGGCGAAATCGGCCGGCCCGCCAAGGCGATGGACCATGAGGGCGAAACGCTCCATGGCGGCCCCGCTTTCCAAGGCGCGGCGCGCCATGGCTTCCGCTCCCGCCCGGTCAGGTGCGACGCCAGCGGTGTCGAGCATTTCGGCCGCAAGGGCCATGATCACCTGATCGAGCCGAGTTCCCGCCTTGTCGCCGCGAAGATAGGCAAGGCAATTCTCGATTTCGAGCGCATTGCCCGCCGCATCCGCAAGCGGCTCGTTCATGTCGGTGATCAAGGCTGAAGTCCGCACACCCGCGCCATTGGCGACGTCGACCAGGGACCGCGCCAGGACTTCGGTCTCCTCGGGATCGCTCATGAACGAGCCGTTGCCGAGCTTCACATCAAGCACGAGCGATTGCAGCCCGGCTGCGAGCTTTTTCGAGAGGATCGAGGCGGTGATCAGCGGTACCGAATCGACCGTGGCCGTCACGTCGCGGATGGCGTAGAGGCGCTTGTCGGCGGGGGCGAGATTGGCCGTCTGGCCGATGATCGCACAGCCGACCTCGTCGACGACCTTGCGAAACCGGTCGGGCGAGGGCTGGATATCGTAGCCGGGAATGGATTCGAGCTTGTCCAGGGTTCCGCCGGTGTGGCCGAGCCCGCGGCCCGAGATCATCGGCACGGCGATACCACAGGCAGCGACGATCGGTGCAAGCATCAGCGAAACATTGTCACCGACGCCGCCGGTCGAATGCTTGTCGACGACGGGTCGGCCGAGTTCGCCCCAGTCGAGCGTTTCGCCGGAATCGCGCATGGCAAGCGTCAGCGCCACGCATTCCGCGCGAGCCATGCCGGAAAACCAGACCGCCATGGCGAAGGCGGCGACCTGACCCTCGGAAATCGAGCCATCGGCAAGCCCCTCGACGAAGGAGGCTATTTCCGCCGCCTCGAGCACGCTGCCGTTTCTTTTCTTTCGGATGATTTCCTGCGGGAGCATGGCCGATGACCGCCGTTCAGCCTTCGCTCGCGATCATTTCCCTGAGGATCGCCGCCAGGCGCTCGCCGCCGAGCGGCGCCATTTCCTTCGTCTCCTCGTGGCTCAGTTCCGCCCCGGTCATGCCGGCTCCGAAATTGGTGATGACGGAGGCGGCCGCGACCCTGAGACCGAAGAAGCGGGCGAGAATGACCTCGGGCACGGTGGACATGCCGACCGCATCGGCCCCCACTATCCGCGCCATCCGGATCTCCGCCGGCGTCTCGAAGCTCGGGCCCGAGAACCACATATAGACGCCCCGCCATAGCGGGATCGAAAGTCGATCGGCCGCCTCCTCCATGCGCTCGGAAAGCGCCGCATCATAGGCATTGGTCATGCCGACGAAACGATTATCGCTTTCTACCCCGATCAGCGGGTTGGAGCCGGAAAAGGCAATATGATCGGCGATGCGCATGACCGAACCCGGAGGCATGTCCTCGCGCAGCGAGCCGGCCGAATTGGTGACGATGAGGCTTTCGACACCGATCCGCTTCAGTGTCTCGAGCGGCACGCGCATCGCGTTGGCGTCGCCCCGTTCGTAGTAGTGCACCCGGCCGGAGAGCATGACGACCGGCTCGTCCCCGAGCTTGCCGGCGACGAGTTCGCCCGCATGGCCGGAAACGCTGCTCACCGGGAAATCCGGGATGTCCCTATAGGGAATGCGGATCGGTTCCGCCACCGCCTCGACGAGCGCGCCGAGACCGGAGCCGAGCACGATTCCGTAGCGCGGCGAAAACGCGCCGAGCTTCTCCTGCAGATAGTCCGCCGCCGCCGTCATCCGAGGACCTCGGTTTCGAAGCTGTGCGGCAGCAGATCGGAGAGCGCCAGCGCCTTCTTGATGCCGGTCTCGTCGCAGAGATAGATGCGCGTGCTGGCGCCGGAAAACTCCGCCAGGCGCTGGCGGCAGCCGCCGCAGGGCGGGCAGAGCGCAAGCTTCTCGGCGACGACCGCAACCTCCATGATCTTGCGCTGGCCGGCCATCACCATATGGCTGATCGCCGTGGTCTCCGCGCACCACCCCTCCGGAAAGGAGAGATTCTCGATATTGGCACCCGTATAGATCTTGCCGTCCTCGGCGCGAATGGCCGCGCCCACGGGAAACTTGGAATAGGGCGCATGTGCCTTTGCCATGGCTTCACGCGCCGCGACGAAGAGTTCGTTCTCGGGCATGGGTCTGTCCTTCTCTTGATGCAAGTCGTTGCTCCCAAAGCCCTTTTGACTTCCAAGCGACTGCATTAGCGCTCCTTCACGTAAGGTACACCGCCGGCCTTGGGCGGTATGGCCTTGCCGATGAAGCCGGCAAGCAGCACGACGGTGAGGATATAGGGCAGGGCCTGCATCAATTGTACCGGCACCTGGCCGATCAGCGGCAAGGGTGTGCCCTGCAGCCGGATCGCCAGCGCATCGAGAAAGCCGAAGAGCAGGCAGGCGAACATGACGTTGACCGGCCGCCATTTGGCGAAGATCAGTGCCGCAAGCGCGATATAGCCCTTGCCCGCCGTCATGCCCTTCACGAAGCCGGCCGTCATAGCGAGCGACAGATAGGCGCCGGCGAAGCCGCAGAGAATTCCGCAGCAGATCACCGCGCGGTAGCGCAGCCAGATCACCGAGATGCCGGCTGTGTCGACGGCGCCGGGATTTTCGCCGACGGCCCTGAGCCTTAGGCCGAAGCGTGTGCGAAAGAGGATCCACCAGCTGATCGGCACCATGGCGAAGGCGAAATAGGTCAGCAGGAAGTGTCCGGACAGAAGATCCGCGTAAACCGGTCCGACAATCGGCACGTCGCGAATCGCGTCCGCGCCGGGGAAATTGACGATCTGGAACCGCGCGCCTTCGACCAGAGCGGGCGTCCGACCCCCTTGCCGGAACCAGGCTTCGCCGAGGATCACCGTCGCGCCGGCGACGATAAAATTGATTGCCACACCCGAGACGATCTGGTTGCCGCGCTGGGTGATCGAGGCATAGCCGTGGACGAGCGACAGCAATACGGAAACGAGGATCGCCGCGGCAAGGCCGACCCAGACCGACTGGGAAACGGCCGCGGCCGCGCCGGCCGCAAACGCGGCGCCGAGCATCTTGCCTTCGAGGCTGATGTCGAAGACGCCGGCCCGTTCGGTGAAAAGCCCGGCAAGCGCGGCAAAGACCAGCGGCACCGAAACGCGGATCGTCGATTCCAGGAGCACGACGAGGACGTGGAAGAAGTCCATGGGCTCAGGCTCCCTTGGTCTGGACGACGGCAGCCGCCCGCTGGCCGCGCGTGGCGAAGGCGCGCGTGATCGCAGGACGGAACATGTTTTCGAGTGCGCCGGCGAAGAGGATGACGAGGCCCTGGATGATGACGATCATGTCGCGCGAGATCGACGGCATCTCGAAGGCGATCTCCGCCCCGCCCTGATAGAGCACCCCGAACAGGATCGCGGCGGGGATGATGCCGCCCGGATGCGAGCGGCCCATCAGCGCCACGGCAATGCCGACGAAGCCGGCGCCCTGCACGAAGTCGAGCTGCATGCGGAACTGCTCGCCCATGATCGGGTTCAGCGCCATCATCCCGGCGAGGCCGCCCGAGATCATCATCGTGATGACGATGATGCGGCTCTCGCGAATGCCGGCGTAGCGGGCAGCCGACGGGCTATGGCCCATGGTACGCATCTCGTAACCGAGCCTGGTGCGCCAGATCAACACCCATACGGCGAAGGCGGCGGCAAGGGCCAGGAGAAAGGAGATGTTGAAGGGGGCCGTGCCGACATTCAACCCGAAGATCGAAAGCAGCCAGTCGAGCTTCGGCAATTGTCCGCCTTCCGCGAAGGTGCGCGTCTGGGGCGCCATCGATCCGAGCGGCTTCAGGACGCGCGTCAGCAGATAGACCATCAGGCTCGAGGCGATGAAGTTGAACATGATGGTGGTGATGACGATGTGGCTGCCGCGCCTGGCCTGCAGCCAACCCGGCAGGAAGGCCCAAAGCGCGCCGAAAAAGGCGGAGCCGACGATCGCAAGCGGGAAGACCACGTACCAGGGCATTACCTGGTCGAGCCACAGGCAAGCGAGCGCCACCCCGATGCCGCCTACATAGGCCTGGCCTTCGCCGCCGATATTGAAGAGCCCGGCGTGGAAGGCGACGGCGACGGCGAGCCCGGTGAAGATGAAGGTTGTCGCGTAATAGAGCGTGAAGCCGATATATTCGCCGCGGCCGAAGGCGCCGTTGATCAGATGATAGGCGGCTTCGAGCGGATTTTCGCCGACGAGCAGCACGACGAGACCGGCAACGAGGAAGGCGACGGCAAGATTGACCAGCGGGATCAGGCCGTACTCGACCCAGCCCGGGAGTCTCGCATAGGGAACGCTCATTCCGCTGCCTCCTTGCGGCCTTCAACGCCTGCCATGAGGAGGCCGAGTTCGCCTTCCGTCGCCTCGGGGGTGCGCTCGCCGACGACGCGGCCGGCAAACATCACGAGAATACGGTCGGAAAGGGAGCGAATTTCGTCGAGCTCGACGGAAACCAGAAGCACCGCCTTGCCCTGGTCGCGCATCTCGATGATCCGCTTATGAATGAATTCGATCGCCCCGACATCGACGCCGCGGGTCGGCTGCCCGATGATCAGCACATCCGGATCGCGCTCCATTTCGCGGGCAAGAACGATCTTCTGCTGATTGCCGCCGGAGAAATTAGCCGTCTTCAGCCGCGCATTCGGCGGGCGGATATCATATTTGCCGATCTTTTCCTCAGCATCCTTACGGATCGCGTCGACGTTCAGGAGAATGCCGTTCGAGTAGCGCGGATCATGGTGATAGCCGAGGATGGCGTTCTCGCTCTCCTCGAATTTCAGGACGAGACCGACGTGATGGCGGTCCTCCGGCACATGGGCAAGGCCGCGATCTCTGAGAGCGGCCGGATCGGCGTGGCCGGTGACGTCGACGGGCCTGCCGTTCAAATGCACGGTCCCGGACGTCGCCTTGCGGATGCCGGCGATCGCCTCCAGGAGTTCCGACTGCCCGTTGCCGGCCACGCCGGCAATGCCGACGATCTCGCCGGCGTGGACCTCGAAGGATACGTTGTCGACCATGGTCACGCCTCGACTGTCCTTGACCGTGAGGCCCTGGACCTTGAGCTTCACGTCACCCGGCTTGCTCTCGCCCTTCTCCACGCGGAGCAGCACCCGGCGGCCGACCATGAGCTCCGCAAGCTCCTCGACCGAGGTCTCTCCCGTCGTGCGGGTTGCGACCATTTCGCCCCGGCGCATGACCGAGACCTCGTCGGTGATCGCCATGATCTCGCGCAGCTTATGGGTGATGAGAATGATCGTCTTACCCTGCGCCTTCAATTGCCCGAGAATGCGGAAAAGATGATCGGCTTCGGCCGGCGTCAGCACGCCGGTCGGCTCGTCGAGAATTAGGATATCCGCCTTGCGATAGAGCGCCTTCAGGATCTCCACCCGCTGCTGCAGGCCGACGGGCAGGTCCTCGATCAGCGCATCGGGATTGACCTCGAGTGCATATTCCTGCTCGAGCCGCTTCAGTTCGCTGCGCGCCTTGGCGATGCCCTTGTTGAGGATCTGGTTGTCCTCGGCGCCGAGGATGACGTTTTCGAGCACCGTGAAATTGTCGACCAGCATGAAGTGCTGATGCACCATGCCGATGCCGACGGCGATCGCGGCATTCGGATCGCGAATGGCAACCGGCTTGCCGTCGACGAGGATTTCACCGGCGTCGGCCTGATAGAAGCCATAGAGGATCGACATCAGCGTGGATTTTCCCGCGCCGTTCTCGCCGATAATGCCGTGGATCGTGCCTTTTCTGACGGTAAGAGTGATGTTCCTGTTGGCGTGGACCGGACCGAAGCTCTTGTCGATCCCACGCAATTCGATGGCAATATCATCCATATTGGCCTGCGATCCCCTATTCGCCCGCTTCGGTCCCTCGTCGCTGAACCGTGCCGGCTTTTTTACCGTTTGGTATAAGTTTATCATCGATTTTGCGGCGCGAAAGCCTCGATCGCGATGTTTTTGAACCGTTTCAATTCAACGATACCCGATCGCAGCGCAACATCGCGGTCGCGGGACGGGGCGCCGGGCCGCGCCACGCCTTCCGGTCCGCGCACATATTGCGATCTCCGTATAATCTCTCCACATCCCTATACTCTCTCCACATCCCTGGGGAGAGTCCAGCGCGAATATAAAGAGGGGAGAAGGGCCATTTCCCGCGCGAAAAGCGGCTGCTTGCACCTTAATGAATCGATATGAGGATTGCAGTAACTCAAAGTGCTACAGCGACCTCTTGCGCGTCCTATAACGTGCAGCGCTTTGGGGCGGCTCAAGGGGCCGCTGGCGCCCGCAAAAGCCTCAGCGCGTTCATCGTTACCAGGACGGTGGCGCCGGTGTCGGCGAGGATCGCCGGCCAGAGACCGGTGACGCCGGCAATGGTCGTCACCAGGAAGACGGCCTTGAGGCCGAGCGCCATCGCGATGTTCTGGTAGATGTTGCGCATCGTGGCGCGCGACAGACGGACCATGGCAGCGACATCGGAAACCCGGCTGTGGAGGCTCGCGGCGTCCGCGGTCTCGAGCGCCACATCCGCGCCACCCCCCATGGCGATGCCGACATCGGCCGCCGCCAGCGCCGGGGCGTCGTTGATGCCGTCGCCGATCTTGGCGACGAGATGGCCCTCCGCCCTCAGTTCGGCGACAATGCGCTGCTTGTCCTCGGGCAGGAGTTCGGCGCGGGCCTCGATGCCGAGACGGTCGGCGATCGCGGCCGCCGCGCGCCGGTTGTCGCCGGTCAGCATCAGCACCCGCAATCCGACGCCGGCGAGCGCACTCACGCCACCTTCCGCATCGATACGCGGCTCGTCGCGCATGGCAAGCGCCCCCGCGACCCGGCCGTCGACGAGAAGCACGGAAACGGTCTTGCCCTCCTCGTTGAGCGCAGCGATCCGCACCGCCTGCTCAGCCGTCAGCGGCACTCGGCGATCGACAGCCTTCGGTGCGCCGAGAAAAAGGCTTGCGCCATTCACAAGCCCGGCGACGCCGACGCCGCCGAGAACCTTGCCCTGCGCGACGGCAGGCAAGTCCAGACCCAAGGACTCGGCGCGTTCGAGGATTGCCCGGGCTAGCGGGTGGCTCGCCCCCTGCTCCAAAGCGGCGGCGTGGCGAAGCACGTCCGCTTCCGCCATGTCGAAGCCGATCACCTCGGTCACTTTCGGCTTGCCCTCCGTCAGCGTGCCGGTCTTGTCGAAGGCGACGGCCGTGACGCGGCCGATCTTCTCGAGCACGGCGCCGCCCTTGATCAAAAGGCCCCGGCGCGCGCCCGTGGACAGACTCGCGGCGATCGCAGCCGGCGTCGAGATGACGAGCGCGCAGGGGCAGGCGATCAGCAATAGCGCGAGCGCCCGGTAAACCCAATCCTGCCAGAGGCCACCGAGGAAGATCGGCGGCAAGGTCGCGATCAGGCCCGCGACCAGAACGACCCCCGGCGTGTAATAGCGCGAGAAGCGGTCGATGAAGCGCTCCGTCGGCGCCTTGGCCTCCTGCGCCTCCTCCACGAGCCTGATGACGCGAGCGATGGTGTTGTCGGAAGAAGCGGCCGTGACGCGGATTCTCAGCGCACCTTCCCCATTGATCGTTCCGGCGAAGACCCGTTCGCCCGATCCCTTGCGGACGGGCGTGCTCTCGCCGGTGACCGGCGCTTCGTCGATGCCGCTCTCGCCGTCCAGGATCGCGCCGTCGGCGGCGATGCGGTCGCCGGGACGCACGAAGATCGTTGCCCCGACCGGCAGGCTCTCGGCAGCAACCTCCCGCCTTCCGCCTTCGACCTCCATCAGCGCCGACTGCGGCATCAGCGCCGTCAACGCCTGAATGCTCGCCCGCGCCTTGCCGGCGGCCACACCTTCCAAAAGCTCGCCGATCAGGAAGAGAAACACCACCATCGCCGCCTCCTCGACTGCCCCGAGAAACACGGCGCCAATGGCGGCGATCGACATCAACATTTCGATGGAGAACGGCGTGCCGCCAAGGGCGGCCGCAACCGCACGCCTTGCGATCGGCAGCAGACCCACCAGCATGGCAAGCGTGAATATCCACGGCTCCGTCGTAGGCAGGAGCAGCCCCGTGCCATAGGCGAGCACGAGCGCCACGCCGCAGGCGATCGTCAGTTTCCCTTTTCCCGTTCGCCACCAGCGCACGGCAGGCGTTGCCTCGCCGGCGCGAGAACGCTTCGGTGCAACGGGAACGTTTCGCCCCGGATGGGAGCATTCATGGACGTGCGAGCCGGAGCAGCAATCCTGATCGCCGCCATGAAAGCCTTGCCTCGCGCGATCGGCGAGCGGCCGAAGTTCATAACCAAGACCGCCGACCTTGTGCACGATCGCCGGCGCGACATCGTCGCGCGCCATGTGGCGAACCGTCATCGTGCCCGCCACTACCGAGACGCTGACGTCGTTAACACCCGCGACCCGCCGCACCGCGGCATCGATCTTCGCCGCGCAGGATGCGCAATCCATCCCCTCGACACGGAATCGGCTTTCGGTATCCGCCATGCCTTGCTCCTTCAGACTACCGAAGCAGGCTACGACCTCTAGCGGCTAGAGGTTCAAGCGGAATTTGCGAGCGTATTTTTTACCGGCTTTGCGGAAGAACGGAGTTCCAGCTTTTTGCTTATTGCCATCGCGCTACGCGGCCTCAGGCAACGCACCGAAGATTTTACGCATCGGTCCGAAAATCGTACCGCTTTTCGGACCGATGCGCAGTCTCAGAGAGTTTCAGCGACCTTCGAGCGTCTGAAAAGACGCGCGGCGCTGTCACGGTCGCCCGGCTGCTGATCCCGATACAAGGATCCAGCCTCCGCAGTGAAGCTCGCAGTGCCACAGGAGCGGAGATGCGCTTCGATCAGCAGTCCAGGCGAGCGGCACGCTTCAAGTTGGTAGAGGTCCGGCGGAGACAGTGATGGTCCTGTCGAATTTTGCCGGCCCGCCGTGGCGTTTGATCTCTGGAGGCTGCTCATACGTATCGCGGCTACGGCTATTCTCGAACGGGATCTTTATGCCGGTGTATGTCTCCATGCGATCGCGCATGCCGTTCACCCGTTTCTTGTACTTGTTGTACGATTTGAATCCCATATAGACACTGAGGCCTATGCCGACCGCGAGACCGACGGCGGCCAGCGCCATGCCGGCGCCCGCCATGACGGCCCCGCTCGTAGCGACCCAGGCGGCGCCATTCGAGAAAGTCGCCGTGAGATAGGGGACGGCCGCTTCAAGCACCGCACCACTCAAGCCGAGGGCGCTGCCGAGTGCACCATTCACCCCCAAGGTGACAAGAAGTGCGCCTTGGGGCTTGTCGCCCTCCTTGAACGCCTTTTTCGCGTCGATGAACGACACCGCGGAGAAGATGATGCCGGCGGCAACGCCAAGGGCTTGTCCGGCGGTCTTCAAAGCCGTCGGGTTGAACAATGTATTGTTCGGATTGGAGAAATAGCCGATCTTGCTCTGCTTCAGGAGAGCCTGGAGGGTGATCGGCCGGTTATCGGTGAAGGGAGCAAACCTACCACCCACCTTCGACATCAATTTGCCCGTGCCCTCGAGTAGGTAACCAGCCACCAGGCTGCCCATTGCAATCGTCGTCGCGATCCGCTTGCCGTCCCACTTCGACTTGTCGGTCACGAGAGTGGACGTGATCACCATCCCCATCGTGACCGCCTGCACCATGTGCGTGATCCCGGCCTTGTAGAGGTCACGGTACATGGGGCTGTTGGAGAGCTTGCCTTTCACGTCAGCCTGGTAGTCAGCCCAGGCATCTTCCATGCTCATGCCGCCCCGGATGGCGCTTGTTACCCTGTTAGTGTCGGTGAGAACCTGTCGAATAAGTGCATCCCTGGCCTCTTTCCTGTCCGGATAGAGGCCCCCGCTCTTTTCGAGAAAGTCGTCGACCATCTTCTCGATGGTTGGCAGAACTGCTTCATCGAAATTAGCGCCCTCGGGAAACGCGTTCTTGAGAATTTCCGTATTGTTGCCGGAGGCATAGTGCTCGTAGACGATTGCGCTCAGGGTGGCCGACGCTGCGCCGCCATGCTTTTCGATGAATGACGGATCGAGCGTTCCCATCAGTTCCGCGTTTTCGCGGGCATAGTCGTTGAGCGCCTCCTCGAATGACTTGCCTTCGGCCAACGCCCGGTCGATGGCTTTTCCGCCAACAATGTCGTTAAGATAGGCATTTTCCAGGCGCGTTCGCAGATCGGCATTTTCCGGCCGGGCCAGGAAAGCCCTCTTGGCATCCGTCATGACTTTGTCGAGGTAGGCAGAGGTATCGGGATCCACAAGCAGCTTCTCAATGCGCCTGTCGAGTTCCTTTCTTGCGCGCGACACGTCATCATGGTCCACATCGTCGTCGATGGAAGCCGGTCTCGTGTCGTCGGCCCAATATTCGAACTCGGCCTTCAACTTCAGCAGATCGTGAAGCAAGGCAGCCCTTTGTTCGGCCGAAAGCTTGTAAAGCGCGTAAATATTGCCGGAGCCGACGAAGCGTCTGTCGACGTCCTCGACCGCCTCTTCCAGAAACTGGAACTTCTTGTCTTCAAAGCTTGCCATGTCAGCGGCATAAGTGGTCGAGGCGGTGCCTTTGCTGCGCCACTCCGCACTCACCTTCCGGGATTCTTCGCTGACGACCGGATCGTCTGCCTTTTCCGCCTCTGGCGGCTTCGGACTCTCGAAAGCCGCTCCATCCGCGTGGTTCCCGACAAAATCCGTCAACACGTCGGATGCGGTCTTCGAGTCTGCCCACCCGAAGGCCGCGAGCATCTGCTCATCCCAGCCGAGATCCTCGGTGGCAAACATATTTCTGTCGATCTCGGCCATATGCTGGGGCGATAGCGGGCTTCGCACATCCTCCTTGGTGCCGGCACGCATATCCGCAACATAGCGCCCGGCAAGTCCGGTCGCTCCCGCGATCATGGCGGCGATTTCCGCATCGCCAAAGGTGTTCAGGCCGGTCTGCCTGACGAAATTGCCGTGAGCGTCCCGCACAACCAGAGGCTGACCGACATCCTTCGGCTGCGATTGCGCAACGAGCGCGCCGCCATGGATAAGCGCCGTGACGGCATCCTGAACTGCGGCCTTGAACTCGCCGGCACTAATATCCGACGGCACGTCGACGTCTCTCAGGAGACGGTCGAAGTGCCCCTGGATATCGCGCCCAGAGAATTCACGATTTGCCGTCTTCTCCCAGAACGAGGGAAAAATTTCCATTACCGTGGCAACGAAAGCGTCGACCGCCGCTTCGTTATCGCCATAAAGGTTCCTGGCCATCATCTCGACGGCGGGCCGGAAGAGTTCCATTCGGCCGGACAGGGCCTCCATCAGGTTCCGGTCGTAAAGCTCGCCGCCAAAGATGGTTCGGCCGAGCTGACCGTCCATGGATGGCAGCACGCGATCGTAGACGAAGGCTTGTCCGTAAATCTTCGGCGCCTCTATTTCGCTCTCCGGCACGAGATTGTTGATAGTCGTGACCGTCAGGTCGACCGAGTGCTGCAGAACGCCGACGCCGAAGGCTTGACCAAGCTGCTTGTCCCAGCCCTTGTCTTCGCCGCCAAAGAGGCTTGCGTCCATCTGCCTCCGGTCGTACCCGCGCGTTCCGGGCCGATAGGCACCGGTATTGACTTCGGAGATCCATCGTCCGGCAAGACCGGTCGCAATGCCGATCAAGGCTTCAACCTGCCTGTCGCCCATGGACTTGAATGCCGGCAACCGCACAAGCTTGCCATTCTTGTCCAATCCCATCACGGGCTGATCCAGGGTGTCCGGCCAGGTCTGCGAAGCAAGGGCAGCACCCTGGGTCAGAGCCAGCAGGGCCTCCCCGAGCGCCAACTGGTATTTGGAGGCCCTCACGCCCTCAGGGACGGAAAGACTCGCACCGATCGAGCCCAGGGAATTCGGCAGATCGTTGATCGAGAGCTTGCCTGTCGCGATCTCGTTCAGCACAACGGGCAGCTTTTCCAACAAAGCTCCGCTGAATGCCTTGGCTGCGGCGGCGTCATCCCCGAACATTCGCCTGGCAAGGATATCAATCGTCTTCTTGAAAAGGTCCGGGCGCTTCGCGATCTCGGAAAGCAACCCGTTATCATAGAGGCGAGACGAACCGAACAGAGACGATGCAAGCACCGGGGCCGGAACATCCGGCAGAACTTCCACCGGCGCCGCCGACCCGGAACTGCTCGTGCTCGCCAGGCTCACAGGCGGAAGGACCGCGTTCTTCGTGGAAATTGCACCAGGAAGGAATACGGAAGCTGACGGCTCATTGTTCGGATCGATCTTCCGCCCAGCAGTTGTATTTTTCTTATCGCTGCTCGTATTTCCAGAAGAAGCCAAAGCGATATTATTGACTGCATCAGAAACGACTAAAAATCTGTCGTTCTTTACGCTGCTAACCATGTAACAAATGCTCCACCTACACCCGATTAACCTGACGCTTACCGAAAAGGATCAGCATCTACTGTTACTGTCAAGAGATTTGCGCTCTCGAAAGTCAGCGCCGTTCAGCACATGTGCCAGCCATGACTGACGGTCAGCGACTGGCCGGTCAGGGGCGTTGGTCTCGAAGACTGCAGGAAAAGCGCCGCGGCCGCGCCGCCTTGCGCCTTCATATGCGGCACGCAGGTCTTCAAACGCGCCGTCGAGGTGGACAGCCAGCATTCTTTTCCAGTCGGCGAAGGGAAATTCCTCAATAGGATGGACGATCTGGATGCCTGCATTCGAGACGAGGATTTCCACCCCGCCGAAGCGTTCGACGGTAGCCGCAACGCCGGCATTTACGGCCTGTTCATGGGGTTACATCCATGGCAATGCCGATTGCCTCTCCCGGTCCGACATCGGTCCGTCAGCCTTCACCCGTGCGGCCTCGAGGTTGAGGTCGGCAATCACCGCTTTTGCGCCCTGTTCGACGAATCGTTTGGCGATGGCGGCGCCAATGCCGCTGGCCGAATCCATTACAATGGCTAGTTCCCGTCGAGCTTCATCTCACAGTCTCCTTCGTGTGCGCCACTTCTCGCGACAGGCTTCCCCCCGAGCGAACGGGAGAATTCGGCATCCATGGCATGGGAATCATAGGAGGCTGCGCGATGGATGAGATGGACGATGGTGACATCGTATTCGACGCCGATGGAGCGCAGCAGCGCCGCATCCTCATCATCCGGCGCAGGTCCGGTGCAAGTTTCTCCAACAGGCGGCGCGCAGCCCGCCGGAGGATCTGCCTGCGTGCGAATTCGTCGGTGTTCATGCGGGTGCGGCTGGAATAGCGGATTTCCTTGCTGCGGGCGTCAACCTCGAGCAGATCGCGCGGTATCGTGCCTCGCGCCGAGAACAGGTCGACCTGGAAGATGCAGAGGTCCGAATTGCACCCGTCAGCGGCAAGCACATAGTGCAGCGGCGTGTTGGAGACGAGGCCGCCATCCCAATAATACTCGCCCTCGATTTCGACGGGTGGGAAACCGGGCGGAAGCGCGCCGGAAGCGGCGACGTGCCGTGCCGTGAGCACCGTGTCCCGATTGTCGAAATAGGCGAAATTGCCGGTTTTCACATTGACCGCGCCGAGACTCAGGCGTACGTCGCCCCGGTTGACGCGTTCGAAGTCGACCAGCCGGTCCAAGGTCTTTATCAGCGGATCCGTGTCGTAATGACTGATCGTCAGATCCGGGTTGAGCAGGATCTGCAAGGGCGTGAAAAGCCGGGGAGAAAAGAAGCCGGGGACACCGGTGATCGAACCCGCCAGAACCGCCCAGTCCTTGAACATGCGCCTATTGAAATCATCCTCCGGGAGGAAGTCGAAATCGAGACCGGCGGAGACCGTATGCCAGAACTCCCGCAGGTTTTCGACCCTGCGGTCGTGCGGGCTTCCGGCGATGATTGCGGAGTTGATTGCCCCGATGGAGATGCCTGCCAGCCAATCGGGCTTGATGCCGTGCTTGTGAAGCGCTTCGTATGTTCCGGCCTGATAGGCGCCGAGAGCGCCGCCGCCTTGAAAAACAAGAATATTCTGTGTTGGACGCATGGTTGAAGACTCCGTCACATTTGCTTTCGCACCTGCAGCATCATCTTCAACTTGGACGCTCCGGAATTACTTTACAGTGGCCGGAGCATTACATTTCCTTCATGCTCCACGCGTCCTTCATGCTCCACGCGCATGCCGGGTTGCATTGAAGGGCAGCTGCGTTGAATGGGGAGCCAACCCCAACTTCATCGCACGCGTGACCTCCCGGGGACGTTCGGGAACGAGCTTGCGATGACGGTAGACTTCCGCGAGCAGGTCACCGAGGCGTTCGAGCCCGCGTCCGGCAATTATCGCCTGCAGCCGCAAAAATGCATCTGCAGTGGCAACTGCATCACCCATTGCCGTATGGCGCACCGCTTCCGTCAGGCTGACGCCGAGGCGCTGACAGAGTGCATCCAGCGTATGTGCATGCTGCCGTCCGAAAACGACGGCAGACAGGAGAACCGTATCGAGGATCGGATTCGTAAAGCTTATGCGGAGCTCGTTTTCCCTGCGATACAGGAACTCCATGTCGAACGGGGCATTGTGGGCGACGAGCACCGCGCCGTCGCAAAAGCGGTGAAATCGCCGAACAACCTCGGCCACGCCCGGTGCATCCTCGACCATGGCATCGGTGATTCGGTGGACCGCCGACGAGGCAGCGGGAATGCGCCGGCCGGGGTTGACCAGCGTTTCGAATGTTTCCCCTTCGACGCGCTTTCCGTTGACGATCCGGACTGCGGCGATCTGCACGATCTCATCCCCCTGCTCGGGCAAGAGACCAGTGGTCTCCGTGTCGAACACGACATATGCAAGATCGTCGAGGCGCGCCTCGGCGATCCTGTCGTAGCGTGGAAGGGACAGAAGTTCGAAATCGTATGTGACCGATCGGGATAAGCGGGCCGGAACCGGCTGCAGCTTCTTCACGTGCTGCAGCCGCATCATCAGTGATGCTCGGCCCTCCGTGAAGCTCGCGGAAAGCATCGTCGTTCGATGAGCGCGAAGAATGGCATCCGCTGTCGGCGACTGGTCATCCGCAGGCTTATGCAGCCACTGCTGCAAAAGATTGTCGGAGATAGCCGTCCCGCACCACTCCAGATTGACTATTCCTTCAGCTTGGAGCTCACGAACGGAGAAGACGAATTCTCTCACGGCGCGGTCCTGCGCTATCTGCCGGGCAAGATGTGCAAAGAGCGACACGATATCGGGCATGTTGCACCGGGCGGTAAGCAAATCGGTATCAATCTCGACCGCGATGCCGGAGGCGGACAATTCGCGCTGCACCTGATGCGCGAGTTCGCTGGCGTCCATCCATGCCATGGGCCAGCCATCGGACTGACAGTTTTCAAAACGGGACTCGAGGGCCTGCACTGCGAGGTCGAGTCCCATGATGTCGTGCGCGAGCAAAGCGCCGGTGGCGGCGCCGGACGCGACGTCAAGACGATCGGCCCTCTCTTTCAGCATTTCGATCGCCGGTCGAATCGTCGAAAAGACGTCGCTCAGCAGCACGTCGCGCCTTGCGCAGGCGGCAAGCTCTTCCGTCACGTCGCGCAAGGTCAGCACGTAGGCGCCGGCATCATGAGGGGTGCCGCCGGTCAGTCGCATACGGCCCGCGAGACGCCGCCGGCGTGAGGCGGTGCAGACAAATTCCAGGACCGCATCCGGGGTATTCATGTCCACGAGGCGCTGATATGCAGACCTGAGCGCACCGTCGCTCAGGTAGTCGAACAGGCTCCGGCCAAGACAGACCGGGGTCTCGGCCGTCGCCAGCATCTCTTGGGCAGAGGTATTGTAGAATGCGAGATGGTGACGCCCGGTGCATAGCAGAACCGCCGGCGCCACATCGGCCAGGAGTTGCTCCAGCTTCTGGTTGTCGGAGGAAAGTCTGGCCGTTTCGCGCGCCACGGTTTCGGCAAGCGCATTCCGGGTCTCGCTCAAAGCGGCCGTCGTCACCGAAGCGGCCGCGGCAAGATCACCGAGATAGCGCGCCCCGTGGCTGTCTATTCCCTGCTCGACCTGTGCATGCGCCCGCGCCCGCATGGTCGAAGCCATCGCTTCGATCGGGCGCGCGACATGACGGTCGAACAGCAGCCAGATACCGGCGACGACCATGAATATGCCGACGCTTCCCACGGCGGCGACTTGGAGGAGAACGTCGAGTATCTCGGGGCTGGACTCGCGGCGGTAGGCGCCCCATAGGCCGAGGCCGAGCGCCCCTATCGCGCCTGCGGCGATGGCGACAAAGAAAAGCAAAATCCGACTTCGCAAACCCAGTCGCATGACCATGGCATCCTCAGCTTTCGCGGCAGGCCGCCTGCAGGGCAGGATCGTCCGCTGAGACCTCTACCCATTCGGCGCCGACGATCGTCCCATCGCCTGCCACCGAAACATTCTCGCCCAGCAGATCCCCGCGACGGTTGCCGTTGCAGTCGAAGACGGCTTTGATGCGAGCTGGCGTCTTCCAACGCGCGGAAAGCAAAATGTCGGCGATGACCAGGCCCGGTTGGTTGGGATGTCGTTGTGCGTGCGCCACGTCGACAGCCGTGAAGCGATTGATGACCGGCGCGTAATAGGACCAGGGACGCCAGAAGGAGCGCTCCTCGTTCTTCCACGTCACCACGGTGCCGGGCGGCATAGCGTTGGTGGCACGCGCGAACCAACTGTATTCACTCCAGACCGCGTAGGCCAGCATACCGATGCCGGCTGCAGCCGGCACGACCCATCGCGGCAGACGCCCCCTGCTCATCCAACGGATGAGCATCATGATCCCCGCGAGCGCCACGCCGGCAACCAAGGCTGCAATGAACTCAAACAACATGCATTTTTCCTCTAGATGGGCGCCATGCCGGAGTTGGCAAGCGCCGACTGCATCGTGCGTACCACGACGAACGCATCCCGAAGATGGGATCGTTCGAACTCGCCTAGATCATAGGGAGCGAGGTGATTGGTTGGCCGCTGGCCGGCCTTGATCTGCGTCGCCTGATTGCGAAGCCTGACCTCGGCTATCAGGTCGTATGCTGCGATCAGATCGCGAGCGCCCGCGCCTGAAATCACGCCCCGCTCCTCGGCGCCCAGAAGGCGCGCACGGGTATTGACCGGTGTGAGCCGCGCCGTCAGGGCATAGACGCGGCCCAAATCCACGACCGGCACGACGCCGTTGTGCTTCATATCGATCTGGTTGCGGTGCTCGCCGCTGCGGATCGTCGCAAATCCGCGCAAGAGCCCCAGAGGCGGAGCGTGCTTGAGCGAGTTGCTCACCATATGGGCCACGAATATCGAGTTCCGACTGGCTGCCTCCAGGGTTTCAGCCTGGACGTCGCGATAGAGCGTCGCCTCGCCGGCGATCGGCCGCAGGTCGAACATCACGCTCGCAAGCATCTGAGCCATGGGCTCCGGAACATGGATCCATTGGTCGAAATATTCCCGCCAGATGCGCACCGGCTGGCACCAGCGCTGATTAGTGGCCATCATGTCGCCGGGGCAAAAGACATAACCGCATTGATCGAGGTTGTGGCTGACGAAACGGGCGAACTTTGTGAACCATGACCGGTGCGCCGACTCCTCAAAAGAGTCGTCGATGAAGATGCAATTGTCCTGATCGCTGGTCCCCGTCTGCTCCTGCCGGCCCTGGCTGCCGCAAGCCAGCCAGACATAGGGGACCGGCGGCGGACCCAGTTCCTGTTCCGCAAGGGCAATGAGCCTGCGCGTGATTGCGTCCGTCACGTCGGTGATCAGCCTCGTCACCACCTCGTGCGGCGTATTGGCGCCGACAAGCTGGAGAAGCAGTTGCGGAACATGCGCAGCATTCGCCCGCAAGTCGGCAACCTTCTCCGCCGTTGAAATGTCCCCGATGAGAAGTGCGGAAGACAATGCCTGGAAGCGCGTGACGTCCGTCTGGGTGATCATCCCGACAAGCCGCTCGCCCGCAACGATCGGCAAATGCCCGATTCTCCGCTCCAGCATGAGGTTGAGCACGTCCGAACCGAGAGCTTCCTGCTCCAGACTGACTGGGTCTTGGGTCATGACGGCAGAAACAGGGGTCGAGGCCGGGTCGAGACCTTCTGCAAGGACCCGGGCGGTCAGATCGCGTGTCGTCACGATGCCGGCCAACCGATCGTCCTCGACCACCGCAAGGCCGGAGATTTTCAACTTTCGCATCATTTCCGCCGCGATACGGACGCTGTCGGACGGTGCGCAGAAGCGAGGCGGTGAGGACATGAGATCTTTCACCTTGCGCACCGTGAAGTCCCCACGGCGGGCGGCTGCCTCGCGGCCGCGGGTAAAGAAGCGGCTGTAGACTGCATGCTCCGCCATCAGCCGCTTGAATTCGGTCGCCGGCAGCATCAGCAGAACCGTATCCTGCAACGCGGAAGCGCTGGTGACAGCGCGGCCGTCGGCCAGCAGACCACGCTCGCCCAGCGAATTGCGTGGAAAGAGTTGCGAGACAACGGTGCCGGAGGCGTCGCGCACTTCTACCGCGCCCTCCATGACGAGATACAGACCCGGAAGCGGATAGCCGCGTTTGTAGATTTCGCCGCCCGCCGGGACATGGACCCTACGGAACTTGCGAGCCACGCGCTCCAGTTCCTCCCGCGGCAGGCTGTCGTAGGGATGTGCGGTTTCCAGGAACCGTGCGATATCCGGGTTCGTGTCTTCCATTGTGCCCTCGCGCAGCCATCGTGGCGGCGGTGCCCTTGTGGAAGGAGGGAGCGGGCGGCTGGCGCCGCCCGCTCCCGCTTTTCAGCTGATGGTCAGTGGCCTGTCGCTGCACCTGCGCCGCGCGGTATGCGGACAGAGTCGACGAGGTCCTGCACGTGCCGCGGCGGAGCCTCTGTCATCGCCGACACAATGTAGGCGGCACCGAAGTTCAGCAGGGCGCCGATCGGACCGAATGCCGTCGGCGGAATACCGAACAGATAATTGGCCGGAACGTTCTCGAGCATGTTCGTACCCGGGATGAAGAACCAGCCCAGATAAGTGAACAGGTAGAGGCACGTCACGATCAGGCCGACCAGCATGCCGATCGTTGCGCCCGCCGCATTGATGCGCTTCGAGAAGATGCCCATCATCAGCGCCGGGAAGATGCTTGAGGCCGCAAGACCAAAGGCGAGAGCCACCGTCTGGGCAGCAAAGCCAGGCGGATTGAGGCCCAACAGCGTGGCCACGAGGATTGCACCTGCCATCGCGACACGAGCGGCCATAAGCTCGCCCGCTTCCGAGATATCCGGCTTCAGCCAGTCCTTGATGAGGTCGTGGCTGATGGCGGACGAGATCGCAAGCAACAGGCCTGCCGCCGTCGAAAGCGCCGCAGCCAGACCGCCGGCGGCGATGAGAGCTATGACCCAGCCCGGAAGCTGTGCGATTTCCGGATTGGCGAGAACGAGGATGTCGTTGTTGATCGTCAGTTCGTTGCCGCTCCATCCGCGCGAGGCCGCGGTCTCTGTGAAGCCGGCAGCCGTATCGTTATAGTACTGGATGCGTCCGTCGCCGTTCTTATCCTCGTACTTCAGAAGACCCGTGACCTCCCAGTTGCGCATCCAGTCGGGCCGTTCCTCGTAAAGGACGGCTTCGGCCTGCGGACCGCTGGGGAAGATCGTGTCGATGATGTTCAGTCGAGCCATGGCGCCGACAGCCGGAGCCGTAAGATAGAGCAGCGCAATGAAGACCAGCGCCCAGCCGGCGGACCAGCGCGCGTCAGCCACCTTCGGGACGGTGAAGAAGCGGATGATGACGTGCGGCAGACCCGCCGTACCGATCATCAGCGACAGGGTGAACAGCGTCATGTTAAGCGTGGAGCCCTGCGCCGTATAGGCGTTGAAGCCGAGGTCAGTGACGACCTGATCGAGCTTCTGCAGCAGCGGCAGGCCCGACTCGGTGTGGGTCGAGAACAGTCCGAGCCACGGCAGCGGGTTGCCCGTGAGCTGCATGGAAATGAAGATCGCCGGGATCGAATAGGCGATGATCAGGACTACATACTGCGCGACCTGCGTATAGGTAATGCCCTTCATGCCGCCCAGCACCGCATAGACGAACACGACGGCGGATGCGATCCACAGGCCCGTCGAGACCTCGACTTCGAGGAAGCGCGAGAAGGCGACGCCGGCGCCGGTCATCTGCCCGATAACATAGGTTACCGAGATGATGATCAGGCAGATAACCGCCACGAGGCGTGCCTTCTGGCTGTAGAAGCGGTCGCCGATGAATTGCGGAACCGTGTATTTTCCGAACTTTCGCAGATAGGGCGCAAGCAGAAGCGCGAGCAGCACGTAGCCACCGGTCCAGCCCATCAGATAGGTGGAGTTGATGTAGCCGACACCGGCAATGAGGCCCGCCATGGAGATGAAGGAGGCGGCCGACATCCAGTCGGCGGCGGTCGCCATACCGTTCATCACCGGATTGACGCCGCGATTTGCCGCATAGAATTCAGCGGTGGAGCCTGCCCGGCTCCAGATTGCGATGCCGATGTAGAGCGCGAAGGACGCCCCTACGATCAGCAGATTGAGGGTATATTGATCCATAACCGTGTTCCGCCCCTATTGCTCGTCGACGCCGAATTCGCGGTCGAGCTTGTTCATGTACGCCGCATAGAAAAAGATCAGCGCAATGAAGCAGATGATCGAGCCTTGCTGCGCAAACCAGAAGCCGAGATCGGTTCCGCCTACGGCAATGCCCGAAAGCGCCGGGCGCAACAGGATGCCGAATCCGTAGGAAACGATCGCCCAGATCGCCAGGCAAATGTAGATTATGCGAATGTTGGCTGCCCAATAGGCATTGGACGAAGGTGTGTCCGCCACGTGTGGTCCTCCCTTTCCACGATTGGCGCCCAGCGGGCGCCGTCTCCCCACCCATCCCGCCTCCGCGCAGGAGTGGACGAATGACAACAAGTAACCTTTCTGAAACCTTTGGTACATTCGTCGTTAGTCGCACATCGCATGCGGGATGCCCCGCGCCGGGCGCGTCCAAATTCATTGGCCGATGTGCCCGCCCCGCGGCGTGACCGGCGCGACAGGTCTCGTGCCGATGGCGAAGCGCTTGCCGCGCCGTGCGTCCATGGGACGCATAGAGCCGGTGCAGGTCTTTGAGACGGGGTGCTTTGGGAGAAACGGTTCGGGCGACGGGCCGGCGGATCGGCACACCGTGACGCACTGCCCGCCAGCGGAAGCCAGTCGCCTGCCCTTGAACGGCGGGCTTAGTCCCCACTCTAACCTCTACACGTTTCCCAGATCGTGTTTCGCAGCCAGCGGTGCATGGCCGAGCCATTGGTGTGGGCGGCCCACACAATCGATAGATCGAATCTGCCCGGAAACGGGCTTTCGGCGACCACCAGATGATCCGCGCTTCGCTCTCCGAGGCGACGCGGGATTGTGGCGACAAGGTCCGAGCCGGCAAGCAGCGTTGCCAGGCCTGCGGGGCTGGGCACGGCAACGGTCGGAGTCAATGTGTGGCCGGCGGCCTCCAATTCCTGTAGATAGGCGGATTTCCATCCGCCGCCATAATCGATGAGAACGTGGTTCAGGTCCAGGTAGCGCGCAATGTCGAGTTGCCCGTCGGCGAGCGGGTGCGATGGGTCCATAAGGCAGGCGTATTCTTCGACGTAGAGCCTTCGTGAATGAAATCCCGATTCCGTGCGTGCGAACGGTCCGACCAGTACATCTGCCTCGCGATTCAGAAGTCTCAGATGACCATCGCCAAGCGCATTGATCACCTTAACTGTCATATGTGGAGCCTGTCGGCGGATTGCGGCGATGATATCGGGGACCAGCAGGATGCGCTCGTAGTAATTGCAGGCGATGGTGATGTTCCGTTCCGACAGCCGGGGATCGAACACCTCGGGTTGCGCCATCTCGTCCAGCATTTCGAGCATCTGGAGCGACTTCGCCAGGATCTCTTTGCAACGTTCCGTCGCCACCTGTTGCCCGCCTTCCCGAACGAAGAGTGGATCGTGAAAACAGGCGCGCAGCTTGGCAATCGTGTAGCTGACCGCGGACTGGTTTACCTGAAGCTTTTCGGCAGCGGCGGTAAACGACTGAAGCTCATCGACAAGCCGCAGCGTATCCAGAGCGGCAAAATTGATACTGGCAGGATTGGGTTTGGCCGGCGTCATGCACGCTGCTCCATCAAATCTTTTGATGGAGCATAATAATTCCATCGCATTGATCGGCAAGCGCCTTCCCCTTACGCAGGATGACAAGGAGAATTTGGGAGGGGAAAATGGCGCTCGCACCGCTGGACCAGGATATCACACTCGATCAGCTCAGCGCGGACCCCTATCCGATCTACCGCAGGCTGCGTGCCGAAAGCCCGGTGCTGCGGGTGGCGTCGACGGGGCGCACCCTGCTGACCAAGGCGGCGTTGACGAAGCAGGTCAAGGACAACCCGGCACTGTTCAGCAGCGACGATCCCAACACGCCGATGAAACCCGCATTCCGCGCCCATACGCTGATGCGCAAGGACGGCGCTGACCACATGGCCGAACGCAAAGCGATCTCGCAGGCATTGACGCCAAAGCGGATCCGGTCCGACTGGGCCCCGCTTTATGAAACTCTGGCGCAAGACTACATTGCCCGGCTGCCGCGTGGCGAGCCGGTGGATCTGTTCAGGGAATTGTGCGGCCCGCTGGCGGCGCGGATTCTTGCGCATATCCTTGGCATTCCCGAGGCGACGGACGAACAGATGCAGCGCTGGTCGCAGCTGTTGATCGACGGCGCCGGCAATTTTGGCTGGAAGCCCGAACCCTTCGCGGCATCTGACAGCGCGAACGACGAGATGGATGCGCTCTTCGCCCGCTTGCGCGACAGACGAATAGCCGAACCGGACGGATCGGCCTATTCGGTAATGTTGAATGCCGATGATCCGATCCCGATGAGCCAGATCTATTCCAACATCAAGATCGCCATCGGCGGCGGCATTAACGAGCCGCGCGATGCGCTGGCCACGATCGTCTACGGTCTGCTCACCAATCCGGACCAGTTGGCGGAGGTGCGCGCCCAGGAAGCCTGGGACAAGGCGTTTGAAGAGGGGATCCGCTGGGTCGCTCCGATCCAGGTCAGCTCGCGTCTCGTGACCGAAGACACCATACTTGGCGGGTTTGATATCCCCAAAGGCGACACGGTGATGACGGTGCAGGCCTCAGCCAACCGTGACGAGGACCTGTTCGAGAACGGCGAAGAGTTCTTCGTCTTCCGCGACAAGAATCCGCATCAGGCGTTTGGGAATGGGCCGCATCATTGCGCGGGTGCCCATGTGGCCCGTCGGACCGTTGGAAAGATCATCCTTCCGATGCTGTTCGACAGGTTCCCAGACATGCGCCTGCCCGATCCAGACGCGGTCGTCTGGAGGGGGTTCGGCTTCCGCGGTCCGATCAATCTGCCGGTGATATTGAACTGAATTCTGCCTGCGGCGAGAAACACAAACGCGGAGGAAAGAATGATCAAGGTGACCTACGTCGCCCATGACGGGACTGAAACGACCGTCGAGGCCGAAGAAGGAACCAGCGTGATGCAGGCAGCGGTTTCGCACGATGTTGAGGGGATCGTTGGCGAATGCGGCGGATCGATGATGTGCGCGACCTGCCATTGTTATGTTGACCGGGCCTGGCAGGACCGTGCCACCCCTCGCTCGGAAGATGAGACGGATATGCTCGAAGGCGCGGCGTCGGAAGTCACCGAACGGTCCCGCTTGTCCTGCCAGATCAAGCTCGACAAATCGCTCGACGGACTTGTGGTCCACCTGCCCGAGGAACAGCTATGACACCGCAAGCTGTTGTCATTGCCGGTGCCGGGCAAGGTGGACTTCAGGCGGCAATCAGCCTGCGCCAGCACGGCTTTGCCGGATCAGTCACACTGATCGGCGCCGAACCGGGGTTGCCCTATCTGCGCCCTCCCTTGTCCAAGGCCTATCTGCTGGACGGCAACGCGGAAGCGCTGACAATTCGCCCCGAAAGCTTCTTTGCGTCCAAGAACGTGGCGCATCTGCCCGAAACCAGGGTCGAGCAGATTGATCGCGCGGCGCGGGAGGTCAGGCTGTCAGGGCCGGGCGGTGGGCGAAATCTGCCCTACGATCACCTTATCCTCGCCACGGGCACGCGCAATCTGCGCCCCCCGGTCGACGGGTTGGACTGCGCCTGCGATCTTCGCACGCTGCGCGATGCTGCCGTTCTGCGCGACCGGCTGACGAAACGGCAGCGCATCGCGGTGATCGGGGGCGGTTTCATCGGGCTGGAATTTGCCGCAGTGGCGCGCAAGCTTGGCCATGATGTCAGCGTGATCGAGGCGGCCTCCCGCCTGATGGCGCGCGCGGTATCGCCACTGATGTCAGGGCATTTCGCGGCGCTCCACCGCGACTTGGGCACGAAGCTGCATCTTGGCCAACCTGCCGTCGGCGTCGACGGGGACGGTGTGACCCTAGTGGACGGCACCAGGATCCCCGCCAGCTTTGTTCTTCTCGCCGCTGGTGTCCGCCCGAATACCGAACTGGCCGAGGATGCATGTCTGGAAACCGGAAATGGCATCACCGTAGACGCAAATTTGCGCACGTCAGATCCGGCCATCTCCGCCCTTGGAGATTGCGCCTCGTATCCCGACCCGCGCACAGGGCGCCATATCCGGCTGGAAAGCGTGCAGGCGGCGACGGATCACGCGCGGCTGATCGCAGCCCGGATCGCTAAGGGAGACATGGCGGAATATGCCGCGTTGCCCTGGTTCTGGTCGGATCAGGGCGATCAGAAATTGCAGATTGCCGGATACGCCGGTCCGGACGCGACGGAGGAGGAAGTTGCAGAAGGGATCGTCGCGCGTTTCGATACCCGAGGTCTGGTCGCGGTCGAGACGGTCAACAACGCGCGCGTCCACATGAAGGCCCGCCGTCTACTGGAAAAGGGAGGCCTGGCAGACATTGACGCGATGGTAGACGCCATCATCGCCGCATGAGCGGTGACCGGAAAATTCCGTGTCTGGCAAACATCCAGGCACTCATCTGACGAAGCTTCAAACGGGAGGAGAACCCATGAATATCAAGTCAGCTACTTTCGGGGCGGCAATCGCCCTATCTCTGGTCGCCAGCGCCGGTGCGCAAGAGCTGAAATATGCTAACTGGGCGCCGCCTTTTCATACGATCAACGAAGCACAGATTGAACCGCTGGCCAAAGCGATCAAGGACGGCACCGATGGGGCCGTCGAGCTGCGCGCCTTCCACGGTGGCGAGTTGGGTGCGGGACCGGCGGACCAGTTTGTGCGCATCGTGCAGGGCACGGCCGATATGGGCTGGGGCGTCCACGGCTATACGTCGTCTCAATTTCCTAAAAGCCTGATCCTCGAACTTCCCGGTGCACTGCCGCTCGACCAACCGGGCTATTCCGCGCTCTGGCGCGCCTTCGACGAGTTGGACGGCGAATACCCGATGACCGAGGTGATCGCTCTGTGGACCTCCGAACCAAACATCCTGATGATGCGCAACAAGGAAATCCGCAAACCCGAAGACCTCAAGGGGCTGAAGATCCGAGTGGCGGGAGCGATTTCAGCCGAGGCCATGGAGGCGCTTGGCGCGACGCCGGTGCAGATCCCGATGACGCAGGTCTACAATGGCCTTCAGACGGGCCTAATCGACGGCTTGGTCAGTGGCGCGTCCGTCCTGTCCGACTTCAAGCTCAACGAAGTAGTCGGGAGTGTGACCACCGGACCGAACCTCGGTCGCCTCACCTTCTACACAGTCATGAACAAGTCGATTTATGAGGGCCTGCCGGAAAAGGCAAAAGCCGCCGTCGACGCGATCAAGGGCGAAGAGATCTCGAAATTGACCGAGGAGGCGTGGGTCGCCACGGCGGAGGCCGCACTTGAGGCGGCGCGCGCCTCCGATAGCACGGTCGTGAATGACCTGGGCGCTGAGGACAGCAAGGCCTTCAACGATGCGCTGGCCGAAGTGACAGACGCCTATGTTGCCAACGTGGGCGGAGAAGCAACGCTGGCCGCTATGCGGGACGAATGATGCTCGCCCTCCTGGAAAAAGCGACGGAGAGGCTGATTGGCCTTTCCGCATTCTTGGGAACGCTGGGATTGCTGTTCATCGTCGCGGTGATCGTGGTGGACGTGATCGGCCGCAACTTCGGAATGCCGCTCTACGGCTCGCAGGATCTCATCATTATGACCATGGTCGTCATCGTCTTCGGCGGCATGGCGTTGTGCGACCGAATGGACGGTCATATCGTCGTTGATATCTTCCAGGAGTCCTTCCCTCCGGGAATGAACCGGGTGATCGATGTCTTTTCGGCCCTGCTGGGCGTCATCATTTTCGTTCTCATCGCCTATACCGTTTTCAAAAGCGCGCAATTGAGCCAGATGTTGAATCTCTCGACAAACCTGCTGCGTCTGCCGATTGCTTGGTTCCAGTATACCCTTTGCGCTTTGTCGCTGGTGGGTGCCCTTGCCATGCTCTTGCGAGCGGTGACGCTGCTTCTTGGCTCGGGTCAACAACACCACCCCGAGAAGGACGCCCTATGAGCCCCATCGTTGTCGGCACAGTCGGTTTCGGCCTGCTTCTGGCCATGCTGCTCATGCGTATTCCTGTGGCCTTTGCCATGTTCGCGGTGGGCTTTGGCGGGATCTGGGTTCTGAATGGCCTGCAAGCCGCAACAGGGCTGCTTTCGTCGGAAACCTTTGCTCTGGCCTCAAATTCCGAACTGATCGTGGTGCCGCTGTTTATCCTGATGGGCAACGTTGCGAGCGTCACGGGAATGAGCCGGCGCCTGTATGAGGCAGCCTATGCGACCATTGGCCAGATCCGTGGCGGGCTGGCTGCTGCGACGGTGATCGGTTGCGGCGGGTTCGCGGCGCTCTCCGGCTCCTCCGTGGCGTCGGCGCTGACCATGGGACGCACCGCCCTGTCAGAGATGGATCGGTTCAATTACAGCCCACGGCTGTCCACGGGCGTTGTCGCCGCCGGAGGCACTCTGGGCATCCTAATCCCGCCCTCCACCGGCTTCGTCATCTACGCGATCCTGACCGAACAAAGCATCGGCCGACTGTTCATGGCCGGCATTCTGCCCGGTGTGCTGCTACTGACGGCATTCCTTCTGACAGTAACGGTCCTTTGCACCCTCTACCCCGAAATGGGGCCGAAAGGCCCACCCACGAGCATGACCGAAAAGGGCCGCGCATTTCTAGGCGCAATCCCGATCCTTGTCGTGATTTTCATCACCATCGGAGGCATCTACACCGGCTATTTCTCGCCGAACGAGGCCGCGGGGATTGGCGCTGCCCTGGTTATCACGATCGGTGCCGTTGGCGGAACACTGACCTTGCGCAGCTTTTGGGAAGCGGCGCAAAGCAGCATTGTTACAACAGCTTCGGTCATACTGATCCTGATCGCCGCACATCTGATCAACCCCTTCATCGCCCTCAGCCACTTGCCCGCCGAGGTCAGCCACCTGCTGGTCTCACTTGACCTTGGCGTCTACGGAACCTTGATCCTCATCTTGTCGATATACCTGGTCCTTGGATGCTTCTTGGAAGGGTTGGCGATGCTGGTACTGACCCTGCCGATCTTTCTGCCGGTGATCTTTGACCTCGGGATCGACCCGATCTGGTTCGGCGTGCTCGTGGTGCTGACGCTTGAGATGGGGCTAATCTCGCCGCCGGTGGGGATCAACGTCTTTATCGTGAAATCGGTGGCAAGGCAGGTGCCCCTGATCGATATCTTCCGCGGCGTGATCCCTTTCTGGATTGCAATGCTCCTGACCTTGATCATCCTTGTGGCAATACCGCAGCTTTCGCTTTGGTTGCCCGGCATGATGTAATGAGAACTCATCGACCATGTCTACGAGACGATAGGGCGCAGGCTTAACTCCAAGCGGTACACTATCTTGGCCGCCGCGGGCCGCCCGCTCGTGCTGCTCCTAGCCGAAGGCCAGATGCACGATCACAAGAGTGCCACGCGCATGCTCGGCGTGCTGCCGCCCGCCACTGACCTCCTCGGCGGCAAGGGCTAGGACAGCAACTGCTTCCGGAAGGCTCTCGCCGGCCTGATGGCCAGACCCGAACAGCGTCAGGACCACGGCATAACCCCGTTCCATGCACAAAAGGGAATTTCTGGGTGAATACCTGAATACCGGGTCAGTTCTAGTGAAATCAACAGCCCTGGCCCCAGGCACAAAAAAACCCGCTCATCCTTGGGATGAACGGGTGCTGTTATCGTTGGTTGCGGGGGCAGGATTTGAACCTGCGGCCTTCAGGTTATGAGCCTGACGAGCTACCGGGCTGCTCCACCCCGCGTTATTTTTCGAGTTGTTTGTTCGCCGTTTTTGGCGTGTGTGTGAGAAGATGTTTTTTTGCCGCTGGCTTCTTCCTTCTCGGCTTGGCCTCGAAGGGGAGCGGCGTTTATCTTGCGCTTTGCAGACCTGGCAGCGACCTACTCTCCCGCGTCTTGAGACGAAGTACCATCGGCGCTGGGGCGTTTCACGGCCGTGTTCGGAATGGGAACGGGTGCAGCCACCCCGCCAGAACCACCAGGTCGGCAAAGCGCAAGCTTTGCTCCCCGGAGGGGAGCAAACTGATTTGAGAAGCTGGTGAAGCTGTTGCTTCGTTTTTTTGAACACGTCTTTGCGTCTTATCCGGATCACTCCAGCAGCCGGCAAAGCCGAGCCGCCGGACGTCCGGGGCGCCGTCCGCAGCGTAGCGATCTTTGGATCGCGACCGCGTGAGGACAGAAGATAGCATCATCAAACTTCGTTTGATGAGCATAGGCAACAAGAACGATCAAGCCGATCGAACGATTAGTACCGGTAAGCTTCATGCGTTGCCGCACTTCCACACCCGGCCTATCAACGTGGTCGTCTTCCACGGTTCTCAAGGGAATACTCGTTTTCAGGTGGGTTTCCCGCTTAGATGCCTTCAGCGGTTATCCCTTCCATATATAGCTACCCTGCTATGCCCTTGGCAGGACAACAGGTCCACCAGAGATATGTCCATCCCGGTCCTCTCGTACTAGGGACAGATCCTGTCAATATTCCTACACCCACGGCAGATAGGGACCGAACTGTCTCACGACGTTCTGAACCCAGCTCACGTACCGCTTTAATTGGCGAACAGCCAAACCCTTGGGACCTGCTCCAGCCCCAGGATGCGATGAGCCGACATCGAGGTGCCAAACAACCCCGTCGATATGGACTCTTGGGGGTCATCAGCCTGTTATCCCCGGCGTACCTTTTATCCGTTGAGCGATGGCCCTTCCACGCGGGACCACCGGATCACTATGACCGACTTTCGTCTCTGCTCGACTTGTCAGTCTCGCAGTCAGGCGGGCTTATGCCATTGCACTCGACGAGCGATTTCCGACCGCTCTGAGCCCACCATCGCGCGCCTCCGTTACTCTTTCGGAGGCGACCGCCCCAGTCAAACTACCCACCATACACTGTCCCGGATCCGGATGACGGACCGCGGTTAGACATCCATGACGATAAGGGTGGTATTTCAAGGACGGCTCCACAGGAACTGGCGTCCCTGCTTCAAAGCCTACCACCTATCCTACACATGCCGACACGAATGCCAGTGTAAAGCTATAGTAAAGGTGCACGGGGTCTTTCCGTCTGACCGCAGGAACCCCGCATCTTCACGGGGAATTCAATTTCACTGAGTCTGCGTTGGAGACAGCGGGGAAGTCGTTACGCCATTCGTGCAGGTCGGAACTTACCCGACAAGGAATTTCGCTACCTTAGGACCGTTATAGTTACGGCCGCCGTTTACTGGGGCTTCGATTCAGAGCTTGCACCCCTCCTCTTAACCTTCCAGCACCGGGCAGGCGTCAGACCCTATACGTCGTCTTGCGACTTCGCAGAGCCCTGTGTTTTTGATAAACAGTCGCTACCCCCTGGTCTGTGCCACCCCATCATGGTTGCCCATAATGGGGTCACGCTTCTTCCGAAGTTACGCGTGCAATTTGCCGAGTTCCTTCAACGCAGTTCTCTCAAGCGCCTTGGTATACTCTACCTGACCACCTGTGTCGGTTTCGGGTACGGTCTATACGGTGGAGCTATTTCCTGGGACCGCGTCCAAGCCCGGACAATCCATTAAGTCCGGACAAGTTAAGCGATCCGTCACTACCACCAGGCCCACGAATATTAACGTGGTTCCCATCGACTACGCGTGTCCGCCTCGTCTTAGGGGCCGGCTAACCCTGCTCAGATTAACTTTAAGCAGGAACCCTTGGTCTTTCGGCGAGAGGGTCTCTCACCCTCTTTATCGTTACTCATGTCAACATTCGCACTTCCGATACCTCCAGGACCCCTCACGGGTATCCCTTCACAGGCTTACGGAACGCTCCGCTACCACTTGATCTTGCGATCAAATCCTCAGCTTCGGTGCATGGCTTCAGCCCCGTTACATTTTCGGCGCAAAGACCCTTGTTTAGACCAGTGAGCTGTTACGCTTTCTTTAAATGATGGCTGCTTCTAAGCCAACATCCTGGTTGTTTTGGGATCCTCACATCCTTTCCCACTTAGCCATGACTTGGGGACCTTAGCTGGAGGTCAGGGTTGTTGCCCTCTTCACGACGGACGTTAGCACCCGCCGTGTGTCTGCCGACTAGTACTCCCCGGTATTCGGAGTTTGGTTAGGATCAGTAAGACGGTGAGTCCCCATAGCCCATCCAGTGCTCTACCCCCGGGGGTATTCGGTCGACGCTCTACCTAAATAGATTTCGCGGAGAACCAGCTATTTCCGAGTTTGATTGGCCTTTCACCCCTAGCCACAAGTCATCCCAATCTATTGCAACAGATGCGGGTTCGGTCCTCCAGTTGGTGTTACCCAACCTTCAACCTGCTCATGGCTAGATCACTCGGTTTCGGGTCTAATGCGACATACTAAGGCGCCCTATTCAGACTCGCTTTCGCTACGCCTCCACCTACCGGCTTAAGCTTGCATGTCACACTAAGTCGTTGACCCATTATACAAAAGGTACGCCGTCACCCTTGCGGGCTCCGACTGTTTGTAGGCATCCGGTTTCAGGTTCTATTTCACTCCCCTTGTCGGGGTGCTTTTCACCTTTCCCTCACGGTACTTGTTCGCTATCGGTCATGCACGAGTACTTAGGCTTGGAGAGTGGTCTCCCCATGTTCAGACAGGATTTCACGTGTCCCGCCTTACTCAAGGACAATGAGTGTTCTACGTGTACGGGGCTGTCACCCGCTACGGCCGACCTTTCCAGATCGTTCCACTTCATTCCTCATTGCCACTGGCCTGGTCCGCGTTCGCTCGCCACTACTTGCGGAGTCTCGGTTGATGTCCTTTCCTGCAGGTACTTAGATGTTTCAGTTCCCTGCGTTCGCTTCTTATCCCTATTGAATTCAGAATAAGATACCTTGTAACAATGCTTGGAAACCTAAGCCGTGCTCTCGCACGGCTTAAATTTTCCAAGCATCTAAGGTGGGTTTCCCCATTCGGAGATCCATGGATCAAAGCTCATTCGCAGCTCCCCACGGCTTATCGCAGCGTATCACGTCCTTCATCGCCTGTGCATGCCAAGGCATCCACCAAATGCCCTTTTGACACTTGATCGTTCTCATTGCCAATGCTCATCGTCTTTGCTGGATCTGGCAAACCTATCCTCCTCGCTTGCGCTCGAAGGGGTGCCAAATCTGGCCATACGGGCACCTCTCAGTGCGCCGCAACAGCCAAAATCCGGAGACCTTGCAGCCACCAGACCAGCTATGCGCGATTACCTTTTACAATCGCGCTTTCTAACAATGCCATCGACGTGTTCGACAGGTCTGCTTTATTGGAACCACGCCGAGCGGTTCACTTGCAGCCTGTCTTAAGACCAGCTTCTCGAGATGCAATCCGGTGATGCGCGGTCAGGCAACATCAATCCAGCAGACCGCCAGGGAAGCACTCCGAAGAACACTTCAACAACGATCGTGCTTATGGACAACGAAC